>JALSIL010000124.1 GCA_026990095.1 Lysobacterales bacterium | reverse complement strand
CTACAACAATGGTAATAACGGTTTTGGAAACAATGGCAATCTACATAATAACACCATAACTTGTTCATCAAGAAACCTTAAAAGAAATACTTGTGCTATCCCTCAAGGGGCTAGAATAACCTTGAAAAGACAACTTTCCAAAAGTTCTTGTGCAGGCAACTGGGGCTACAACCGCTATGAAGTTTGGGTTAACAACGGCTGCCGTGCACAATTTAACATTTACTAAAGCTAGAAAACAAAAGGCGTCCTCAAGTGGACGCCTTTTAATATAAAACCCAAATTGAAACTTAATTCAAAATCAATCCTAACCATTTTCGTGGCTTTAATTGTCGTTATTGTCTTGTTCGTGGTGTTGATGTTGACTGAAAAATTATTAAGCATTTGGCATTATTTGCAAGAAGCACCATTGTGGGTGTCGGTTGTTTATGCGGTGGTGATTATGGCGGTGGCAGCACTTGGGGTCTATTTGTATTTTATTTTGATAAAACCTAAGCCGATTGTTAAAAAGCTTGAGCCCATTGATGAGTCCTCTTTGCGCGATAGCATGGTGCAGCAAGAGGTGCGTGGTGTGGATGTGGCAGAGGCACAAGCGGAGTTGCAGGAACTGGATAAACGCCGTGGGCAGGGAGATTTTTATATCGCACTTTATGGCACGGTTTCATCAGGCAAGAGCAGTTTTATTAAGGCTTTGCTGCCTGAACAAAACATCCAGACCGATGTGTTATCGGGCACAACCAAGACTATCCAAACTTACCAATACAAGAATTTAGCCATTATAGATTTGCCCGGACTAGATGACTTTGATGAAAACATAGAAAAGCAAGCCATAGACGAAACCTTGCGCGCACATGTGGTGGTGTTTTTAACCGATTCAGATTTAACCCAAACTGAAATGCGAGTGATTGCAAAGTTAAGAAAAACCAAAAAACCAATGGTCATTGCCTTAAATAAAACCGACCGATACCGCGAGGACGAACAAGCCTTGATTGTTGAGGCGTTGAAAAATAAGACAGAAAAAAAATATCCCGTGGCGTTAATTTCCACCGGTGGTCAAGAAGCTGTTATTTACCAAGATGCAAAAGGCAAGCAACACAAAAAAGTGCAGCTGCGTGATGCCAATATTCAACCATTGCTGAGTTCAATCGAAAAAGTGGTGGCAAACAACCCCGAAATTCTCAACCGTTTTCGTGATGCAGCTATGTTAATGTTAGCCCAGCAAAAGCTCAATAATGCAAAAGCAGAGTTTAACCGACAATCGGCTGAAAATATAATATCGAGTTACACTAAAAAGGCGGTTTTTGGAGCGATGGCATCGGTGGCTCCAGGCTCGGATATTGTTATTCAAGGCACGTTGGCTACGAAAATGGTGCAAAGCATTTGTGCTTTGTATGAAATTTCACCCAAACAAATGGAGGTTGATGCGGTCATAAAAATGGCAGGTGGGAAATTAAAAACGTCAGTTTCATTGGTACTTGCGGTAGCAGGCAATGCGCTTAAAGCCTTTCCTGGTGTTGGCACTGCCGTTGGCGGCGTCACTCACGCAGTGGCTTATGGCATGATTTTTAATGCTTTGGGTCATGCTGTGTTAGAATCAGTAACAACCTTAGGCACGCTTGATGCGCTTGCCACCAATAAAAAATTTGAGGAAAATTTACTTGGGCCTGCAAAAAACTTGGCAAAAGATTTGGCAAAAATGGCACTCAAAATCACCTAGTTTACAAATTAAAGCCAACCTTTTTTCTGTGCAATTCTTGCGGCTTCAATGCGGTTAGATGCATCTAACTTATTTGCTGCGGATGATAAATAGTTTCTGACTGTTCCACTTGTTAGAAATAATGTTTCTGCAATTTGTTCGGTGCTTTTTCCTTCTGCTGCCAGTTTTAAGGCTTTTCTTTCATTGCTTGTAAGTGGGTCTTGATCCATCCATGCATCCTGCAACAATTCTGTGGCAATGACGCGACCGCCTGTATTGATTTTATGAATGGCTGATAATAATTCATCAGTTGGTGAGTCTTTGAGCAAATAACCTTTGACTCCAGCATCCAATGCTCGACGCAGGTATCCTGCACGTGAAAAAGTGGTGAGAATGATGGTTTTTATATTTTTTTGTTTAATTGCTTGTGCCAGTTCGATACCAGTTAAATACGGCATTTCTATATCGGTTATGACCATATCCACTGATTTTTCATTGTTTTTGATAAAATCCAGTGCATCTTTGCCATCAGGAGATTGATGAACCACTTGAATATCCGCCTCCAAATCCAATAACGAGGACAATGTGGTTAATAACATTTGTTGGTCTTCGGCTATGAGTAATTTTATCATGCTTGTGGTAATGGTATATTAATGGTGAATGAAGTGTTTTGAGTGGTTGAGTCAGATTTGATGCTGAATGTACCTGATAATTTATTCACCCTTTCCTTGATACCTATTAGACCAAAGCCTTTGGTTTTTTGAGTGTTAAACCCAATGCCATCGTCTTCAATTTTCATGCTTACTTGATTGTTTTCTTGGTAAATTTGGGTGAAAACACGATTGGCTTTAGAATGTTTTAATACGTTTGTGATGAGTTCTTTGAGGATTATGGCGAGTTCTTTGTTGATTGAGTCTTGCATTTTGAAATCTTTAAATTTATAGCTGAAATGAATATTGTTGCTTTCAAGTACGTATTTAGCATGGGCTAGTTCGGTGTTTAAATCACTGCTACGATAACCCGTTACCACTTCGCGTATTTGTTTAAGTGCATCACGGGATATGGTTTCGATTTCTACTATTTCACTCTTGGCTTTTGTCTTGTCTTTTTCAATGAGTTTTCCTGCTAATTCAGCTTTTAAGGTGATAACTGAAAAGGTATGTCCGATTAAATCATGCAAGTCTCTGGCAATGCGTTCGCGTTCTGAAATTCTTGCCAAATTTTTAATCTCCTTTTGTGACAGTAACAATTCTATGTCTTTTTGCTGAATGATGAAATCGTAAACATTCACCAAACCAATAATTACCGAGAACAACAATGCAGGAATATAAAAATTGGCAGAATAATCAAAAATCAGCACCATAGCTATTATCCATAAACAGATAATTATTAATGCCACAATGGCTTTTTTAGTTGTGCCTAAACGCCCACAAAAAGCCGCTGCGTAAACATAAAACACACTGGCTCCTTGGGTAAGTGTAGTCATAAAGCTGGCAATTAGCAGAATGGCTAAAATATTCCACTTTATCTTTTCACCTGTGGTGTTGTAACCATGAAAGTAGGTAATAAGAAATAAAAATGTGCCTATTAAGGCGTAGAGTAAACTATTATCGTTGGGATGAAAGTAATACAAACTGGTAAAAAAGATACTCAAGTAAACCAGCCAAACATAGGCAAGGTAGTGACCTTTTTCTTGCCGAGGAAATAACAGTAAATCTATCTTTTTAAGAGCTTTAATCATTGTTTAAAAGTTAAATTATCCAGCATAAATTCAAATTCGCCTAATATATTGCCTCTAACAATTGATAGACTTGACACATCTTGCTTATCTAAACCATTAAACTCTGACAGCTTAATGGAATAATGTTGCCATTTTCCACTGAGTTTTAGGTTAGTGCTTATTGGTCTAAAACTACTTGTTTGAAATAGCATAACGGTAATTTCATCAGTATTTTCACCCGCTTTGGCATCAAAGTCAATGCTATCAACGCTACTTAAATCAGCGCCGCTTTGGAAGTTTTTTGCGATAGCATAAGTCATGCCGCTCCATTTATACATAAACCCTTGTTTTATTTCACCATTCACGTGTAGGTATTTATCAGCATTATCACCTGTAGCATCATGATTTTCATGCAATAAAGTTACTGTCGAATTGCCACCAGCATACTTATCTGTTGTTGGTGTGATACCATAACCGATGAGCGTTTGTGTGATGTCTTGATTAAAATCGGTGATTAATCCTGTATTTATGATTGGCGTATTTACTTTTAAGCTACTGTCTTTTATCCGTTGAAATTCGACACCGTTTTTCCAAATTTTTTGTAACCGCCTTAATTGCTTAATATCGGCAAAGGGATTGCCAGCAACCAGTAGCATGGAAGCACGTGAGCCAACTTTAAGGGTGCCACGATTGCCTATTGGGAAATGTTTTCTAGCAGCACCCGTGGCTGCATGAATCGCCTTTTTGGAACTTAATCCTGCACGCATTAACCACTCAATTTCTTGGTAAATACTAATCCCATGAGTGGTGCTTGGATTTGGAGCATCGGTTCCTGCAAGAATAGTCACACCTGCATCGGATAATAACTTAACACTTGCTAAAGCCTTTTGAAAGGCAGATTTTGGAATACCAAAGTCTGGAAATGTGGCTTTAAGTTGTTGTTTTTGTTCTTTACTGATGTATTCCTGCATGTATTTATCATTTAAAACATCATCAATATTAGCACTTTGTGAGATACCTGCTTCTACGGTAAGGGTGGGAATCATGAATACATTGTTTTTAAGCATCAACTGAATAAAATTTTCGTCAATTACTTTATCCATAAAACTATGCACCAAACCATCAACACCTGCTCCAATTGCCTCAATAGCAGAAATATAATTATCCACATGGACAACCAGTATCTTGCCTTGCTCATGGGTGTGCTTAACCAGTGCCGTTAATATTTCAAGGCTGATAGAGGGCATAAATTTTCTTTTCGCGTCTTTTGAATTATAAACCGCTTTAATGTAACTGGCTCCTTCATTAATTCGGTCGTTGACAAATTTCTGTGTTTCAGTTACCGATTGCAATACAGGAATGTCAAAACCATATTCGGTTCCATGCCCTTTTGGAGCGGTTGCTAAGATACTGGAACTGAACAAATCTGCTTTTTGAATATTATCAATGACATTAGTATCGCCTTGATTGGCATCTAAAATACTAAACATATCCAATTCGGTCGTGACCCCGAAATTTAACGCATCTTTTAAAGCATTGCCATATACATGGGTATGGGCATCTATTAATCCTGGCAATAGTGTTTTGCCTTTGCCATCAATGATGGTAATCGAGTCTTGTGCCTGAATATTTTTCGCTATTTTAAAAACTTTATGGTCTCTAATTTCTATGTCGGTATTTTCAATAATTTCATCACCATCATAAAGTCGAACATTTTTAATAATAAAATGATTGGTTTTTAAAACGCTTGTTTGTTCACTTTTTTCAATTTTTGCCTGTGGTTTAGGCAATAACAAAAAAAAAGTAACGATACTGACTATAATGAGTGTTAGTTTAATTTTCATGCATTTTTATCCTTTTTATTGTATGCCATAGTGGCAAGAATTGTAAAAATAATCAAATAAGCCATTAAAACAGAAATATGTATCCACAGTTTTTCTCCAGCGTCCATATGAATAACTTTTAAGCAAATTTGGGCTAAATGATAGGGTGGTAAGAATTGCGAAACACCTTGTAAATAACTTGGAAACATTTGTATTGGAATCCACAAACCTGACAAAAATGCCATCGGTAAATAAATCAAATTAACTACAGCTGGTGCACTATTTGCTTTTAAATGCAAACCAATAGTCATGCCGATAGCACAAAAAGGCAATGAACCCATTATTAAAATAACGGCTATCAAAATCCATTGACTGTGCAACAATTGCACATCGGCAAAAACAGCTCCAGTAAAATACAATAACATAATAATGAGCAGTGAAAATATCATGGTTAACACTATTCTAGAAACAATATATGCCGAAACTGGCATCGGTGAGGCTTCCTTGATATCGAACCAACCTTGCCCACGTTCAACGGCAATACCCACACCAAATGAAAACAAACCAGGACCCATAATGCCAAATACTGCATAGGTAACCATCAAATAAGTTGGCATGTTGGCAGACATGGTAAAAATTATGCCAAAAAAAACATAAAACATAACAGGAAATAAGAGTGCAGGAATGCTAAATCCCAACGTTCTCATCATCATCTGAATTTGTGTGATTGATTCTAAAAAATAGATTTTAAACAAATTTGGGGTATCTGTATTGGCGGATATATTCATTAGCCATTCTCCTGTTCATTAAGTGAAATAAAAGCATCCTCTAGTAATGCACCATGTATTGTTAAGTCCGAAATATCATCAGTAATGGCAAGTATTTCACCCATGGTTTTGCTACTGTCTTTGCATTGTATTTGGTAATATTTACCTATTTTTTGTATCTTTGTTTGAGTGCCAGATAATTGCAGTTCATTGATTGCAATAGGGCTGATAAATTTTATGGTTTTTTGGTTAAAACTGGATTTGATGTCCTCAGGGCTGCCTTGCTGAATAATTTTACCCTGATTAAGCATAATTATTCGATCCGATAATTGATCGGCTTCTTCTAAATAATGCGTGGTTAACACAATGCTGGTGCCACTTTGTTTTAATTTAATTATAGTTTCCCACATGGATTTTCTGACACTTGCATCCATGCCCGCACTGGGTTCATCCAAAAACAGTAATTTTGGATTGCCACATATACTTATGGCAAACAACAGTCTTTGTTTTTGCCCGCCAGATAAGCTTTTACAATATTGATTTTCAATTTCTGTTAATTTGGCTAATTTAATAATGTCAGCATAGGGCATTGGTTGGGGATAATAACTTTGAAACAACTGAATTTGTTCCTTTACCGTTGACATGTCAGGTAAGCCAGAAACCTGTAACATGGCTCCGCACATTCTTTTGAGTCGTATATCACCAGGATTAAGATTAAATATTTTTATACTGCCAGAACTTAAGGAAAGTCGTCCAAGCAGCATGTTTATTATTGTAGTCTTGCCCGCTCCATTAGGACCAAGTATGGACAGGATTTCACCAGCATTTATTGTTAAACTGACATTTTTTACTGCATGGTTCCTACCGAAAACCTTTGATACATTGTGGATTTCAGCAATGTTGTTTGTTTTAAAATTTTTCATATAGCCTCTTATATTAAATTACCGTTCCTATTTTTATTTCTTTCGCTTTAAAATGTAATAGAGCATTGTCATAAGAAATTTATGACTTTTGTCAATATTAAATTGCTTTGGCTCACACTGTGTTAGAATTAGGGACAACCTTAGGCACGCTTGATGCGCTTGCCACCAACAAAAAACTTGAGGGAAACTTACTTGAACCTGCGACAAACTTGGCAAAAGATTTGGCAAAAAAGGCATTCAAAATCAACTGATTCTAAGCCGTCAAAAAAAGCTAAAAACACCTCCAGTGCAACGGACAAAACATTGGACTCACTCAATGAGTTGCTTAAAGATGAGCACATTCCTGCTGTTGTGCGTGGGCAATTACAAGACGAGTACCTACAAGTTGAGCAGTTAATTGAAAAACTTGAAAACCAACAAGTTAACATTGTAGTTTTTGGCAAAGTTTCCTCGGGTAAGTCATCCTTATTAAATGCATTGCTCGGCAAACAAGCTTTTAGCACTTCGCCCTTGCACGGAGAAACCAAACAACAGCAAAACAGTAACTGGTCACAATACCAAGATCAAAACATAGTGGTTATCGACACCCCAGGAACGGACGAAGTCGCAGGCAAACAACGCCAAAATTTGGCTCATAATGCCGCAGAAATTGCCGATATTATCTTGTTTGTGGTCGATGGTGATTTAACCGCTTCACAACTCAAACAACTGCAATCCATCGCCCAACCCAATACACAAATACTGTTGGTGTTAAATAAAGCCGATTTATATACCGAGGGTGAGTTACGTGATTTAAAAAAATCCTTAACCGAAAAAACCACTGGATTAATAAATCCTAAAAATATTGTATTTGCCAGCGCAGCACCCTTGCCGCAAGTGTTGATAAAGGTGGATGAAAACGGTAAAGAAACACGGCAAAAGATAAATGTCGAAGTTGATGTGTCTCAAGTCAAAGAGCGTATTTGGAAAATTTTAGAGCGTGATGGCAAAACCCTAACAGCGTTGAATGCCAGTATATTCGCAGGGGAAATTAGTCATAAAATTGCCAAAAAAATTACCAAACTACGCGCCAATGCTGCTGAAAAAGTGGTGACCATGTATTCTATTGCAAAAGGCGTGGGCGTGGCATTTAACCCAATCCCTGTGGCTGATTTATTGATTGCTGCGGGACTGGATGTTGCCATGATACGTAAATTATCCCAAGTCTATGGTTTGCCCATTGTCGGAAAAGAAGCCAGCAAATTAACCATGACCATCATGGCACAATTGGTTGCCTTGATGGGTGCGGTATGGGGCATTAATTTATTATCATCGACCCTAAAAACCGTCAGTGCAGGATTATCAACCACCGTTACTGCAGGTGCTCAAGGAGCCTTGGCGTATTATGCGACTTATTTGGTGGGAAAAATTGCCGAACAATATTTTATCAAAGGCAAATCATGGGGAACAAAAGGACCCAAAAAGGTGGCAAAAGAGATTGTTAAAAGCTTGGATAAAGATTCGATTTTGTTAGAAGCTCGCACTAAAATATTGGAAAGAATAAAGTCGAAATAAAAAGGGAATCTAGCTTGATTCCCTTTTAAAACATCTTATAAACCTAGTTCTTATTGTTAATTCTCAAAGCCATTCTCAAAGACATATTCCGTACTGTATAACGAACAAGCTTGAGGAACCTCTATATTGTTATAGCTGAGTTCATCTACGTAAAAACCCTCTTCTTCAGCACCAGGGTCAGTTGATAAGCTCCACCTGATTTTGACTGTTTGTCCTTGGTAAGCTGTCAAATCATGGGTAACTAACTGGAATGCACCAGCAGTATCACCATTAAAAGCACCATGAGAAGCAGCATAGCCACAAACATTAATCGGTGGGTTGCCCGTGCTAGAAAAATCACTTGGGTAACCACCAACAGGAGGTAAATCTGTCCAGCTTGAACCGCCATTGGTTGAAATTTCAACAACAACACCATCCCAGTTAGCTTCTATATTGTAGCGTGCTTGGTAAGTAATACTTGGCGGTGATGCCGGTACTGCAGGAATAGTAAACGTTGTAGAGTGCATGCGAGCACAGGTGTTTGGGGTATAGCTTGTGCTGCCTTCAAGAGCAGAGCGATAACTTAACACGCCATTGGAGGCTTGGTCTGTGCTTCTTGACCAAATTGAGTTCAAATCCATAAGCGTTAAGTTATCCGCATCATCAACAATTGTTCCTTCTACTGTTATTGTTGCCAAAGAAGTTGATGCCACCTCTTTTACTTCAATTGACTCATTGCCACTGTTGGGACCTGCCCCCGTGGTTGTGTTGTCTTCGGCTTTGACGATATAGTAATATGGTTGTCCCGAAACGGTAGTTGTGTCATTAAAACCAATGGCATTAACGCCCGTTGTTGCCAACAAACTGCCCGCATTTGGGGTAAAATTGTGTGTTGTTGAACGGTAGACATTGTATTTGACATTATTGGCGGCAGGGCAACTGCTGCTTGCCGAATCCCATGTTAAACCAATTTGGCAAAAATCATTGAGGTTACTAGCAACTTTAACACTGTTTTGGTCAAATACTGGTGGTAGCAAACACGCCTGCTGTGAAACAACGTCAATACAATTAGTGTATGCACTGATTAAATCATCGGAAAATGCCCTGACTTTATAGCTGTAAGAATAACCTCCTATTGTGGATGTATCAGTAAACGAGTTGGTGGGAGATTGCCCAAGATAGCGCATGGTTGTCTGATCAGATGATGCACAAGTGCCTTGTAAACGGTAAATTTCATAACTGTCATAGTCTGCTGAAACATCACTCCACGACAAATCAATACCGGTTAAACCATTGGCTGTCGCTGTTAAGCCGCTTGGGTCGGTTGGGTTAGGCGGAACGACTCCACCAGAGGCTAAATTACCAGATACTACAAGAGCAAAACCTTGTTTATCCGAATTAGGTGTTCCGTTTCCAGGGATGTTTGTTGCATCGACTTTAATAGTATAAGTGCCAGCAACAGGAGCAGAAAACCTGACTTGCTCTACCGTGTTAATGGCATCAGCACTGCCACCAGTTATGGAATTGTTGGCAGTGAAGTTGTTGGCTAAATAAGTGTTGCCACCAACCGTAACAGATAAATCAAGGTTATTAACAAGGGTAACTGCAGAGCCTGTAGGGCCTGCTAAATCATACCAAACCAAAGTTGCTCTAAACTCTTCACCAGGTTGCACGCCAAGATTAACTGAAAATTGTTGACCCGTTTGTAAGCCATTGTTGTTAGTAATCTCCCAAAAACGCAACCTTTTGGCTTCCCCTGAAAAATACAAAGAGTTTTCAAGCCAGACACGACCCCAACCAATATTGTTGGCAAAAAAGCCCCCATCCGTGTTTGTTCCATTTAATAAAACGGCTTTCATCAGTGGACCAGTTGGCGTGTGTGCATCGGCAGCAACTTTACTGCCCGTTGGGTAAAATCCATCGGTGAAATACTGCCTTAATAAAGCCGTTGACCCTGCGGTAATTGGCGTTGACATTGATGTGCCACTGGTTGTCCGTCGTGAAGGGCTATCAACCACGCTAGAGTTGTTGGAGTCTCCTGCTGCGGACTCAATGCTTGTGCCTGTTGCAGAGACATCTGGCTTTAAACGTCCATCATTTGTCGGACCTTTATTTGAGAAAAAAGCAACAGAAGAACTATTTCCATGCAATAAAGCACCAACAGTGATTACATTTTTTGCATTGCCTGGTGACGAAGTGGTATTGACTTGACCATCATCATTGCCCGCAGCAAATAAGATTATCATGTCTTCTAACCCGCGTAAGGCTTCATCAGCTCGAGCATCTGATCCGACATATTCTCCAAGAGTTGTTGCACCGTAGCTATTGGAGTGGATAGCAGCACCACCAGCAAAAGCCTGCTGCCACATAGGAGTAGAACCCGCACCAGTTAGCCCGCTGGCACTGCCAATGTCATCAAATAAAATTTGAGCATTGGGTGCCATGCCATCATCATTATCGTAACCATGTGAAGTTGGGCTAGATACAGAACCAGCTGGACCTGTGCCAATACTGCCTAATCGATCACCTGCAATAGAGCCTGAAGTATGAGTGCCATGAAACGTGCCGTTGTCATAAGCGGTTGCACCAGGCATTGTCCAATAAGCGATAACCTTATTGCTGTTGTGTAAGGTTCCAACAAGTGGTGGATTGACATCTTCGGCATCAGTAATAGCAGTTATCACTCCTGCACCTTTGTTAAGGTGAACAAACCAATCTTCATTTCTGTCTAAACCAGAGTCAGCAATACCAACAATTTGCCCAGAACCATAAATGCCTTGATCCCAAATAGGTGTGGTTGTTGGGATGTAATTGTCATTAGATGCAGTACCACCAGATGATGAGGTGGCTTGGGTTGCCGAAACAGCCTCCGTGTTAAAAAACTTTTCCTTGTGGTATAGATTAATCCATTGAATGTCTTCAATGGCAATGAGTTTATTAATGACATTATCTAAATCAGACGCACTGACATCTATTGTATAGTTGTTATAGCCATTCGGAATGGTGGATTTTAACTTCTTAACTTGAGGAAAGTATTTCTTAATTAAAGCAGTTAAACTAAAGTTTTTGGCATCTTTAAAGGTGTGAATAGATAACGCATAACTGTTTTGCGTTGGTCTGTTGGCAGCCCATAAAGGTGGAGAGACTTTATAGCCTGATTGAAAGGCTCCGTACCAACGAATATTTGGGTTACTGCTTAATTTGTTTTTATCTTGATTCGACCAGTTAACCAAAAAAGCGTTGTTAGGCAAGCTTGAGATAACAACAAATCCATGAGCCTCTAACCAGTTAAAGTCTGTTTTTTTATCGAAGAATTGGACGATTCCGTATCGTGAAGATCTGCTGTTATTAATGTTAGTACTCGAAAAATCCAATTGTTGGATAGTTGGATCAAAAATTCCTGTGGCCAAAACCAGTTTATCAGAGGCAGATGCCGCCTGTTTAACAGTGCTAGGTGTTTGAATACTTGCATTAATTGTATTGGAAAATGCAGTTGACCCAGCAAGTAAGAGTGCAACGCTTGCCCCTTTCAAAATCGTATTAATAACTTTCATATAACCCTCATTTTAAATTTTTAAAAGATTATATAGCACAACGGTTCAAATTTGAAAGTAGTTCAGTATGATTTTTATAAAAACGACGAGCTTTACTCCTTTTTATGAACCTTTAAGGCAAAAAACACCAACAGAAGCAATGTTAGAACAATTAAACCATAAAGATTCAATGTTGGGACAGCTATTGCGGGCGGCAACGCAAAGCTTATGTTGCTGTTGCTCATAAAATGGCACGGATTATATGGGCGATGCTAACAACAAATAGCGCCTATAACCCTGATTTTATTTTAACTAAAAAATGAAATAAGACTTGACCTGAAGGGGGCTGTCCATCTATGTACTAACTCGTGAATAGACCAAGTGCTTTTGGTGTCTCTTTATACAGAATAAAAACCGCCATTAATAATAGAAAATAAGCAAAGTAAATTTTTAATTTTACTTGTGCTACTTTGTAGCAGATAAGTTTTCCAACAAAGGTTCCAATAATTCCAATAACGGCAACCAAGATGATGATTCTCCAATCTAATAATAGCTTGTTTTGTTTAAGGATGAAATAATATTTGACGAACCCTGTATAGGAATTAATGGCAATAATAAACAAGCTGGTGGCGATGGCGTTGCGCATAGATAAACCAGCCATTAACACCAATGCAGGAACGATTAAAAAGCCACCGCCAACACCAACAACTCCAGTAATAACGCCAACCAAAAGACCGCTAACAATAATTTTATTTGCTTGCATTTTGTGTGGCTCAGTGCCAATGTTTCTCGAGTTAAACATGCTTAAGGCGGCTACGAACATGATGAAAGCAAAAATTATCAATTGAATAATACCAGGAATGTAAGCAGCAAGCAGAGCACCAAAATAGGTGGCAAGCATGCTTGGGAAACCCAATAAAAAGAGGGTTTTCCAGTTCACTAAATTATTTTTCAAATAAGCCAATCCTCCAGCTAAGGCAATGGTGCCAACGATAGCAAGCGAGCCTGCAATGGCAACTTTTTCATCTTGTCCAAACAGATACACCAAGACAGGAACGGTAAGAATTGAGCCTCCAGAACCAATCAATCCAAGAGATATTCCAATAAAAAGTGCACCTATCCAACCTAAAATCATTTAGTGACTCATTTGCTTAAATTAGCACATTCTAATATAATACCCTGATACAAACAAAGGAATTTCAATTTGAACCCAAAAGTTAAGAGTTTTTACCATAAAGAGACATTTACTTGGACACATGTTGTGATTTGCCCTGAAACAAAAAAGGCAGCAATCATTGATCCAGTATTGGACTACAACGCTAATAATGCCAATACTTCAACACAATTTATTGATGAAGTTCTGCTGTATATTAAGCACAAAGGATTAATAGTGCAGCACGTGTTAGAAACTCACGCACATGCCGACCACCTCACGTCAGCAGCTTATGTCACGAGCAAAACCAAAGCACCCGTGGCAATAGGTGAGGGCATTCAAAGAGTGCAAGAAATATTCAAAAGCATTTTCAACCTTGATGAAAGTTTTAGAACAGATGGATCGCAATTTAATCTTTTGCTTAAAGATGGTGATAAAATAAGGTGTGGCAATCTTCAAATTAAAGTTTTGCACACACCAGGGCATACCAATGATAGCATGAGCTTTATTTGCGGAGATTGTGTTTTTATTGGGGATACGCTTTTTTCTCCTGATTATGGTTCTGCACGCTGTGATTTTCCTGGTGGAAATGCACAAAAGCTGTTTGATTCAGTGCAAAAATTATATGCTTTGGGTGAAGAAAAAAAATTATATTTATGCCATGACTACCCTCCCAATCAACGCAAACCACTGGCGTGGTTTCTGTCTTCTGTTCAACAAACTGAAAACAAACACATAACTCGTACAACAAAAATAGAAGATTTCATAAGAATGCGTGAACAACGTGATGCACAGTTAAATCAACCTAAACTTATTATTCCATCCATACAAGTCAATATTCGGGCAGGCAATTTCCCAGAGCCTGAATCTAATGGATGCCGTTATTTGAAAATTCCTATCAATACACTTGGGAAAGGGTCTTAACGATAAAGTTACAATAGGAATTAGGGTTTAATTAACCTTTTTGCTGTGTTACAATCATTGCCACTATTGGTTAAGGAGGCCAATTATAATAAAAAAGCTCCTAATTAATAAAAACTAGAAAGTTACTTAAAGGCGTGTTTGAGCACTGGGGAACAAGCACAAGTTTAGTTTAAAACAATCATATAAATTAAAATAGAGAGATAAAAATGAGTCATATCGTCGTATTAGGCGCAGGCATTGGTGGCGTTCCAGCCGCTTATGATTTGCGCAAAGAATTAAATAAAGAGCACCAAGTTACCTTAGTCAATAAAGGTGAAAAATTTTGTTTCACTCCTTCCAATCCGTGGGCTGCAGTCGGCTGGTCAAAATCAGAAAAAATTTCAGTTGATTTAACCAAATACATGAAAAAGAAAAAAATTGATTTTAAAACCAGTGGCGCTAAGAAAATTGATGCTGCAAATAACAAAATGATTTTAGATGACGGTGAAGTCGTAGAATACGATTATTTAGTTATCACCACGGGGCCAAAATTGGCCTTTCACGAAGTCGAAGGTTTGGGTCCAATTGATGGGCACACGCAATCTATTTGCACATTGGAGCACTCCGAACAAGCGTGGGAAGAATACCAAAAGTTTTTAGAAAATCCTGGCCCGATTGTTATTGGAGCCGTCCAAGGGGCGAGTTGTTATGGTCCTGCATATGAATTTGCAATGATTGTTGATACAGACTTACGTAAACGAGGCATTCGTGATCAAGTGCCAATGACATTTGTTACGGCAGAACCCTATATTGGACACTTGGGATTAGGCGGTGTAGGTGACTCAAAAGGGCTAATGGAATCGGTTATGCGTGATAGGCATATTAAATGGATTACCAATGCTAAAGTAGACAAAATTGAACAAGGAAAAATGTTTGTTACCGAAGTTGACGGTAAAGGTGAGGATTATAAGAAGCACGAACTTGATTTTAACTTTTCCATGATGCTTCCAGCCTTTTTAGGTGTGGATGCAGTGATGGATGTTGAGGGTTTGAATAACCCACGTGGATTTGTATTAATTGATGAACACCAAAGAAATCCAAAGTTTAAAAACATCTATTCAGCAGGTGTTTGCGTTGCAATTCCACCAGTTGAGGCAACACCCGTACCAACAGGCGCACCCAAAACGGGATACATGATAGAATCAATGGTAACGGCTGCTGCAAAAAACATTAAGGCAGAATTAGAAGGCAAAGAACCTTCTCATAAAGCAACTTGGAATGCCATTTGTTTAGCAGATTTGGGGGATACGGGTGTGGCTTTTGTTGCATTGCCTCAGATTCCTCCTCGTAACACTACATGGGCGAAAAAAGGCAAATGGGTGCATTTAGCTAAAATCGCTTTTGAAAAATATTTTATGCGTAAGGTCAAAACTGGATCAACAGATTCTTTGTTTGAGCGATATATCTTGGGCATGATGAAAATTAAGAGACTAAAGTAAGTTGCAAAATTATGCCTAAGAAGGATTTGATTACCTTTCTTAGGCATAAATATTTGACACTTCAAAGCTATAACAGGTAATAATAAATAGGGTAATATATGAGAATATCATCTCGAATCGGACACAACAACCTCATAACCAGTAGTCTAGTTCCTTTTCAAAATTGTTTGGAAAAATCGCTTTCAATAGCTTGTGAAAAGACTCTGGAGAACTTGTTTCAGCAAGCAGAAAATGCATCCTCGAATCAGCAAGAAACCCAGTTGTTTGAGCAATATAATGCGTTAAAGAAGAACCAAAGCCATATTATAAATGTATTGGGTGATATTACCAAAAGTATGCCTGATAGCATAACTGAACAAATTAGTTTATCCAATGATGAAATTAGCTTGTCCTTAGTTGAAGATGAGGAACTGGAAATTAGCTTGGCTTTTACACAATTAGAATCGGTACTAGATATCAGATTCTCCAATTACCTCTATGCACTTGAGAAGAGACTAAAAATTCTTTTTGCTTCTCGAAATATAACTAAAGCCAATATGCCTTTTGGTGTCACTTCAATTTGCTGGATATACAGTCAGACCCTTGAAGCGCTAGAAGCAAATATATTGACTAAGGTATCAATAATAGAAATTTTGAAAAAGGAATTGAATAAAAATTTACACACATTGTATGATATTATTGATAAAAAGTTTGTTGATGCTGGAATCTTACCCAACATTAAAAAGAAAGTGGCTAAATCTCATGCGAGCAAAAATAAGCGAATTACTCAGGCACATGGGGATTCTCATGGCATAAATCAACAACAAGACCAACCCAGCATACATCAAGCCAATTCACCGACAGTAAATACTAGCAATGTTTTTCAGGGAACACAAGGAGAATCGGGGGGCTTAAGTGGTTCGACAAATTCTTCTGAGTTAGTTAAATCCATTTTTGATTTGATGAATCAAAGCAGAGTGCCAAGCAACCAAGGAAACCAGGCATCAAATATTGATAATTCAATGATGGATCAAGTTCTTAATAATTTATCAAAAGTAACCAGTGTTGCTGCTGGTGGAACTGAAATAGATAAATTAAAAGAAATGATTTTAGATGACGTTAAAAATGAAACAGGTATTTATTACCCAACTTTAACGCCCCAACAACAAAACTCCTTTGATGTAATGGGCATGTTTTATGAACAAGTCAAAGCAGATAACTCAATAGATGGAAATATTTTATCGTCTCTTAATGCCATAAATATACCACTAATTCGAACATCCATAACAGACGAGCAATTTTTTAATAACCCGAGCCACCCAGCTCGACAATACCTAGAAAAATTGATTTATGCCGCACAAAAATGGCACGGAACTTCCGTAGTCAAAAAACTGCATCAGTTTAGTTCAAGTGTTGCCAGTGAGTATAATGGCACGCCACAATCTTTTGACATGGCGAATGAAGATTTAGAAAGTTACTTGCGTTTAACAGAAAGACGAGCAAAAAAGGCAGAAGAAAAATGGGTAAATGCAGCAAAGGGTAAAGAAAAACTAAATCTATCACGTCATAAGGTTGAAGAAGTGGTTGAAAATGTTGCAAAAAATGCCGTTCCAGAATTTGTCCAAAATGTAATTAAATACGTTATTCAAGATTCTCTAACATTATCCTTGCTAAGGCATGGAGAAGATTCAGAACAGTGGCACAAAAACATTAATGCTTCAACGACTATTGCTAAAATGGCAAACCCTCAATTAATTAAAGAGTTAACACCAAAACAAAAAATAGAGTCACTGCATCACCTGGATCAAACAATGGACGAGCTGGGCTTTTCAGAAAATGACAGGTCCAGAACTCTAAATAATATTAAGGAATGTGCCAACGCAGCGACTGCGGGCACGTTAACTAAAGACATAAAACTATCAGAAGTAGCGACAATCAATAAAAATAAAACCAATGCTAAAAAAGCGGGTTCCGTTAAGTTAGAAGAATTAAGAGACCTTACTGAAGCAGAAAAGGCAGAATTAACCAAAATTCGTTTAATGCCCTATGGAACATTGTTTGACTTTATTATTAATCAACAACGACAGAAAATAAGAAGAAAGCTAAGTTGGTTTAGCCCTGTTAGTAATAAGGCACTGTTTGTAACGTTATTGGGCAGCAAACCTTATGAAAAATCCTTAAATGCAATTGCTATAGATATTGCAAGAAAGAATATTATTGTTGTCAAAAAAGAGAAGAAGAAATATTTTGATTCCGTATTGAAAACTATTTTTAAAAAATTACAAACAATAACATCTCCCTCTGCTTCATAATCCACTATAACACTATAATAAAAATAATAATGAGTAAAGAATACAGAAAATCAAAAAGAGTCAAGCCAAATGTTAAGATAGAAATTGTTGACTTGATAATTGGCACAGAATTTGGAGATATCTTAAACATATCCTCCGATGGATTGCTTGTTGCTTGTAAGTCTAGAATTGAAGTAGGAGAGATGTTTCAGACAGAATGGAAGATTTCAGCACGAGGCTTGAAAAACATTAATATTGGACTGGAGTGTTTATGGGCTGAGGTTCAATACACCAACTTATGCCTGTGCGGTTTTTCAATTATTGATATATCTGAAGATGATCAGAACATTCTTGACCGCATAATTGCTCAATCAAAAGAAATAGAAAATTAGCATTAGATATGATGTTTTGCCCTGTCCTTCCTAATCTACGTGGATTATGAAAGGCAGTATAATATAGAGACCTTTGCATAACTCGTGGCACGTGTTAAAAAGTTGAAAAAAATGCATCCAGTGCTTTAACTTTTATATATGGGTTTTGGTAATCATTGGCGGTGGGCGCAGGGAGCCACCCTAAGGTTAAACTGCAGTCATTGTAATGTTTTTATATCAGTTACTACGCCTCTTAATTGTTTTTATAAAGAAGAGTTATTGTATTATGCTTTTGGTTCTGCTAGTTTAATTAACATACTTACATGTTTTCTTACAGGCACAAAAAAAGCCAACTAGTTGGCTTTTTTGTTTATGATTTAAAAAGTGTTATCTTTTCAAATTCTTTTTCAAGCGGCTTAGGGCTTGGATTTGTGCGACGGCTTTAGCAAGGTCAGCTTGAACTTGAGCCAAATCTTGGCGTTTGTCGGAGTCTTTGAGCAATCTTTCGGCTTCTTCTTTGGCTTGAATAGCTGCGGCTTCGTCAATATCTTCGGCGCGCGTTGCAGTATCGGCAAGGACTGAAACAAGATAGGGTTGAACCTCTAAGATGCCTCCTGAAACGTAATAGTTTTGGTGAGTGCCATCTTTTAGCTCAACGCGAACTTCACCCGGCTTTAATAAAGTAATTAGCGGTGTGTGTCTTGGGGCGATACCAAGTTCGCCGGCTATTCCAGTGGCAAATACCATAGCCACTTCTCCTGAGAATATCTCAGTTTCGGCACTTACGATGTCACATTGTATTGAACTCATATTATTCTCCGAAAATAAGCTGTTTAAGCCGCTTCTTTTGATTCCATTTCTTTTGCTTTGGCAATCACTTCATCAATAGAGCCTGCCATGTAGAAGGCTTGCTCTGGTAAGTGATCGTATTCGCCTTCGATGATGCCTTTAAAGCCGCTGATGGTTTCAGCCAATGAGACGTACTTTCCAGGACTTCCAGTAAACACTTCAGCAACGAAGAAAGGTTGTGAGAAGAATCTTTCTACTTTACGTGCACGGTAAACAACAGACTGATCTTCATCTGATAACTCATCCATACCTAAAATGGCGATAATGTCTTTAAGTTCTTTGTAGCGTTGCAATGTGCCTTGTACGGCACGGGCAACATTATAATGCTCTTCACCAACCACATTCGGGTCTAACTGGCGAGAAGTTGAATCCAATGGATCTACCGCTGGGTAAATTCCTAACTCTGCAATGTTACGTGACAATACAACTGTTGCGTCCAAGTGGGCGAAAGTTGTTGCAGGTGATGGGTCGGTTAAATCATCAGCTGGTACGTAAACCGCTTGGATTGAGGTAATTGATCCTTTTTTGGTTGAGGTAATGCGTTCTTGCAACATACCCATTTCTTCTGCCAGTGTTGGCTGATAACCTACCGCTGAAGGCATACGTCCAAGCAGTGCGGATACTTCTGTTCCAGCAAGTGTGTAACGGTAGATGTTATCAATAAATAATAACACATCACGTCCTTCATCACGAAATTGTTCGGCAATGGTGAGTCCTGTTAGGGCAACACGTAATCTGTTTCCTGGAGGCTCATTCATCTGACCATAAACTAATGCCACTTTATCCAGTACGTTTGAGTCTTTCATTTCGTGGTAGAAGTCATTTCCTTCACGAGTACGTTCACCAACTCCAGCAAATACAGAAAAACCTGAATGCTCAATAGCGATGTTACGGATAAGTTCCATCATGTTGACGGTTTTACCAACACCTGCACCACCAAACAGTCCAACTTTACCACCCTTATTGAATGGGCAGACTAAGTCGATAACTTTAATGCCTGTTTCCAAGATTTCATCCGATGCAGCTTGCTCTTCATAACTTGGGGCTTGTCGGTGAATAGACCATTTTTCGTCTTCACCAATATCCCCTGCATTATCAATAGGATTACCCAATACATCCATGATGCGACCTAAGGTTTTTGTTCCTACTGGTACTTGTATGGGTGAACCTGTTTTTGTTACTTCGAGGTTACGTTTTAGGCCATCAGTTGAACCAAGAGCAATGGTTCGCACAACGCCATCACCTAATTGCTGTTGCACTTCTAGCGTTGTGTTAGTTTTTGCAATGACTAATGCTTCGTATATGTTTGGTACGTCTTTACGATCGAACTCTACATCAACTACCGCGCCAATGATTTGTACTATTTTACCTGAACTCATCTTTATTATTCTCCAATGACTAGACTGCAGCGGCTCCGCCAACAATCTCTGAAATTTCTTGTGTAATGGCAGCTTGACGCGCCTTGTTATATATTAATTGTAAATCTTTAATTAGATCGGTTGCATTGTCGGTTGCATTTTTCATCGCTACCATACGTGCAGCATGTTCACTGGCTAAGTTTTCAAGAATGCCTTGAAAAACTAAAGACTCAACATAGCGACCCAAAACAAATTCTAGTACATCTTTTGCCTCTGGCTCATAAATGTAATCAAAGTTAACGCGTATTTGTTCGTTGTTAACAGGCTCCAAAGGCAACAATTGTTGCACTTCGGGTTTTTGTGTTATGGAATTGACAAAATCATTGAATACTAAGTATAAGCGATCGATTTTTTCTTCACTAAAGGCATCCAACATGACTTTTACTAAACCAATCATTTTAGTTAGCTCTGGATTGTCGCCCAATGACGAAATGCTGGCTTTCATCTCGACATTAACTTTTTTGAAAAAACTTGAGGCTTTGTTACCGATTGTAACGACATCTACGCCAATATTCTTATCTTGCCATTGTTTCATATGGGCTATGCTATTCTTAAAAAGGTTAGTATTTAAGCCACCACATAAACCTCGATCTGTTGATATAACAACATAACCGACACGTTTAACCTCTCTATCCTTCATAAAAGGATGCCTGTATTCTGGTGATGAATGTGCCATGTGACCAATTATCATCTGCATTTGACGTGCATAAGGTCGTGCTTGTAACATTTGATCTTTGGCTTTTTTAATTTTACTGGCTGAAACCATTTCCAAAGCGGAAGTCACCTTTTTGGTAGACTGTACGCTTTTGATTTTGGTTACAATTTCACTTCCGACTGCCATAATATTCTCTAATTAACTGTTTTAGTATGAACCTGTTTTTTTGAAGGCTTCGATTCCTGACTTAATCGCTGCTTCGATTTCATCATTGTAAGAACCTGTTTTGCTTAAATCATTCATGAATGATTCATTTTCACTGTTCATGTATTCGAGCAAGCCTTTTTCAAAATCACCAATTTTATTAATAGCAACATCATCCATATAACCTTTATCAACAGCATATAATGTCACTGCCATTTCAGCTACACTCATTGGTGAATACTGGGTTTGTTTCATTAATTCAGTTACTTTTTGCCCACGTTCTAACTGGTTACGGGTTATTTCATCCAAATCTGAAGCGAATTGTGCGAAAGCCGCGAGTTCACGGTATTGAGCCAGTGCCAAACGAACACCGCCACCGAGCTTCTTAATGACTTTAGTTTGTGCCGCTCCACCCACACGTGACACAGATAAACCTGCATTAATCGCTGGACGAATACCAGCATTAAATAAATCGGTTTCTAAGAAGATTTGCCCATCGGTAATTGAAATCACGTTGGTTGGTACGAAAGCCGATACGTCACCTGCTTGAGTTTCAATAATCGGTAAAGCGGTAAGTGAACCAGTTTTACCTTTGACTTCACCTTTGGTAAACTCTTCAACATAGTCGGCATTGACTCGTGATGCACGTTCTAATAAACGTGAATGCAGATAGAAAACATCACCAGGATAAGCTTCGCGACCTGGAGGACGTTTCAATAGTAACGAAACTTGACGGTAAGCCCATGCTTGCTTGGTTAAATCATCATAAACAATAAGGGCATCTTCACCTCTATCACGGAAATATTCGCCCATGGCACAACCAGCATAAGGAGCCATGTACTGCATCGCAGCAGAATCTGATGCTGTGGCTGCAACAATAATGGTGTGCTCCATGGCACCAAACTCTTCTAATTTACGTACAATTGCCGTAACAGATGAACGTTTTTGTCCAATAGCCACATAAATACAAGTCACACCTTTGCCTTTTTGATTGATAATAGCGTCAATAGCAACGGCAGTTTTACCTGTTTGTCTGTCACCAATGATTAACTCACGTTGACCACGCCCAACTGGAACCATAGCATCAATTGATTTTAGTCCAGTTTGTACGGGCTGATCAACAGATTGACGCTCAATTACACCTGGTGCAATACGTTCTACTGGTGAGGATATTTTTGCATCAATTGGACCGTTTCCATCAATGGGGACCCCCAAAGCATCAACCACCCGCCCAACCATTTCTGGCCCAACAGGTACTTCTAAAATTTTACCAGTACATTTGGCTTTATCGCCTTCTGAAATGTTTGTGTAATCACCCATGATAACCACACCAACTGAATCACGTTCGAGATTTAATGCAAGAGCATAGGTGTTATTAGGTAATTCAATCATTTCACCTTGCATGACATCAGCAAGGCCATGAATGCGAGCAATACCATCAGAGACAGATACCACTGTTCCTTCTGTTCTTGCTTCTGATTGTACTTTGAAATTCTTTATGCGTTCTTTGATAAGTTCGCTAATTTCTGATGGATTCAATGTCGTTTGCATTGCGAGTCCTCTTTTAAAATTAGTGAGTTATATTTTTATAACTCGTTATTTATTTATAGAATACGTTAAGCTATTGATTAGTTTAACAATTCTGTTTTTAATTTTTCTAGTTTAGCCTTTAATGAACCATCGATAACTAAATCACCTGCCACAATACGAGCACCACTTAAAAGCGATTCATCCGTGTGCTGGGTAAGATTAACTGTTTTGCCCGTTCTTTTTGATAAGGAGGCAGCTATTTTATCCAGTTGTTTTTGATTTAATTCCTCTGCGGTATAAACATCGGCACTTAATGCCTTGGCATCTTGCTCACTGATGTACTTAAAAACATCAACAACTGCTGGCAGTAAAACCAATCGGCCATTATCAGCCATCAATTGTATAAAGTTTTTATAGCCTTCATCAGCATCAGCACCCGACAACATTCCAACCAACTGTTTGTCGTCTTTGTCTGGAGCCGAAAAAGACTGGGCTACTTCACTAAGGCTTGCAAGCCCTGCTGATACGGTTAATTGTTGCATCCACGAATCAACCAAGCCCGCCTCTTTGGCAAAATCGAAAGCCGCTTTTGCATAAGGTCTTGCTAAGGTTACATATTCAGACATAATTAAATCTCTTTAACCAAATCGTCAAGCAAGTCCGCATGAACTTTAGAGTCAACTTCTTTGTTCAACAATCTTTCTGCACCAGCCAAGGCCAATGTAGAGACTTGTTTGCGCAAATCTTCTTTTGCACGAGTTGCTTCTTGTTCAATTTCTGCAACTGCCGCAGCCATTTGGCGTTCTTTTTCGGCAATTGCATCTGCTTTTGCTTGATCCTTGATTTTGGTGGCCATTTTATTAGCCCCTTCACGCACTTCACCGGCATCGGTGCGTGCTTCGTTAAGGATTTCTTCAGCTTCCGCCTGTGCTTTTTTCAAAGCAATTTCGGCTTCATCTGAGGCAGCTAGACCATCAGCGATTTGTTTTTCACGTTCTTCCATTGCACCCAATATTACAGGCCAGATGTGCTTCATGGTGATTAAAACAACCACCAAAAACACAACCATTTGGATTATAAGTGTGAAATTAATACTCATTGCGATACTCTCCTAGGTTTAAAATTACTATTAAATTAAATTTAATGATAATTCTAATGTGCAGCTGTTAATGGACCTAAGAATGGGTTAGCAAAGGTAAAGAATAAGGCTAAACCAACACCGATCATTGCTACCGCATCAAGAAGACCTGCGATTAAGAACATTTTACCTTGTAACATAGGGGCTAATTCTGGTTGTCTAGCTGATGCTTCTAAAAGCCTTCCACCTAACAAACCAAAGCCAATTGCTGTTCCTAGTGCACCCATACCAATGATTAATGCTACTGCGATTGCTGTCATACCTTGTATATCAGCGACTAAAGCCAAGTTTTCCATCGTTTTCTCCGATTATGTTGTTTTTGACGTAAATTTTTTAAAAATAAAACTGTTATATAAATTGCTTACTAGTGTCCCGTATCATGAGATTGAGCAAGGTAAACCACACTCAACATCATAAAGATGAACGCCTGTAATGTAATAATTAAAATGTGGAATAATGCCCACATTAACCCAAGTAAGAATTGTGCAACCATCATGACGATACCGCCAAATGACAGGAGTTGCTCAAGACCGTAACCCAAGGTAAATACAGCGATTAACATAAAGATTAATTCGCCTGCGTATAAGTTACCGAACAAACGCAAACCAAGTGATACAGGCTTTGCAATTGTTTCTACGGTGTTTAATAACATATTTGGTAAAGCTAAAACCACCTTCATTAATGTGTTAGGCCCTTCAAAAGGGTGTCCAAAGTACTCTTTAAAATACCCAGCAGGGCCTTTTTTAGTAAAATTATAATACATCACTAAAAGAATAACGGCGAATGACATACCAAAGGTAATATTCAAATCAGTGGATGGAACAACGCGCATGTATTCGATACCAACCGCTTGTCCTGCTGCAGGCAACAAATCCACCGGAACCAAATCCATAAAGTTCATTAAGAAAACCCAAACGAAGATGCTCAACGCTAACGGAGCAACGACTTTTGATTTGTAGTGAAATAAATCGTTAACTTGTTCGTTAACAAAGTTGATAATAAGTTCAATGAAGTTTTGTGCTTTTGAAGGGACGCCAGATTTAACGTTTTTTGCGACATAACCAAAAAAACCTAAAAACACGACAGCTGTTATTAATGTATAAATAACACTATCAATGTTAATCGTCCAGAAAGTCGAACCTTTAACCAACTCAAGGGTATTGTTTTTTAGATGATGCTCAATGTAACCGCCAATGCCGCCTGCACTCATTATATATACTCTACTTATCTAAATACTGTTAATAATGCCACAAAGAAAATTATCAATGTCGCCATAAATCCTATTATTACTGGCAAAAATGGTAATCCCAGCTTTGCAAAAGCCACATAAAACATGATTGCGATAGTCATAATTTTAAATGCTTCTGCTCTAAACATATGCCTTGTTATATTTTCTAAGGATTG
>JALSIL010000123.1 GCA_026990095.1 Lysobacterales bacterium | reverse complement strand
CACATTCTCTTTTCCCATAAAGTATTGTGAGGCTAAGGGCTGCATAGAAACCACACAAGATTTTAACGCATTTTTTTTTGCACAATCAACAACCCGCTTAATTAAAGCCTGATGCCCTAAATGAACTCCATCAAAATTACCAATTGTCACCACTGTTTTAGTGTTTAAAGGCCTTTGATGCGGATACCGAACAAATTTCATCGATGCACCAGCATTTGTTTAACCCTCACCTTCATTGCGACCAAACTGGCATACAAAACCAAAACGCCACCGCCAATACAGAAGCTTAATCGCCCTAACCTGCCATACCACGTTAAATCCGACCAATTACCAAACTGCTGTGCCAATAGATACAACGACAAAGCCATCACAAGACTTGCTAGCCAAATTTTAGTGACCACTCTCCACTCAATAACAGCTTTGGGTATAACATTTACTTGACGCAAACCACGATAAAGCATAGCCGTTTGCATCCAACCCGAAACCGCACTGGCTAGTGCTAAGCCTACATGTAAAGCAAAAAAATCTAAATACCAAAGAATACCAACAAAAATAAGATTAAAACCCATATTGGAGAACATGGCGATTATGCCAATTTTAACAGGTGTTTTTGTGTCTTTGCGGGAATAATAAGCTGGTAATAAAATTTTATTGATAATAAAAGCTGGCAATGCCAACATATACGCCATGACACTGATACTAACCATTTGCGTTTTATCAGGAGTAAACTTACCATACTCAAATAAAGTAATGACAACCTGTTGAGCTAAAACGGTTAAACCAACAGCGGCAGGAATAGCGATTAAAAAGCCTAAATTTAATGCCCAACGCATGGTTTTTACAAATTCACCTTTATCTTCTTTAGCAAATTGCCGTGATAAAATAGGCAAAATAACCGTTGAAATCGCAATGGCAAAAACCCCCAAAGGAAACTCAAGCAAACGTTCAGAAAGGTATAAATACGAAACACTGCCTGCAACCAACCAAGTGGCAACAATAGTATCCACTAAAACATTAATTTGTGCAACCGACGAACCAAATAAAGTCGGAATCATGAGTTTCATGACTTTTTTGACCTTTTCATCCTTAAAACCTAATTTAAACTTGGGAAACAAACCCAACTTCAACAAAGCAGGAATTTGCACAAGTAACTGCACAACACCAGCAATCAAAACGCCAACAGCTAAAGATTTTTCGGGTATTTCAAAACTATCACGCAGAAACAACACGCTCAGTATTAATGACACATTCAACAAGACTGGAGTTGCAGCTGGCAAGGCAAATTTGTTGTGAGAATTTAAAATTCCACCCGCAAAGGCAACCATCACAATAAAAGGAAAATAAAATAATGTGTAACGCAACCAACCAACCGCTTCTTTATAGATCTCAGGCTCAGAGTTTTGCCATGATGGTGCTGTAAGCCAAAGCACTTGTGGTGCAAAAATCTCCAATAACATCCAGACAATTAAAACAATAGAAATTAACGTCCCTGCAACCCTATCAATAAATTCTTTCAACAACTCTTTTGACTGCGTTGCTTTAATCTCATTTAATACTGGAACAAATGCCATAGAAAAAGAACCCTCGGCAAATAACCTGCGCATAAAGTTTGGGATTTTAAATACCACAACAAAAGCATCAGTTAAAACCGTCGCACCAAAGAATATCACCATCACTTGGTCACGCACAAAACCACTGATGCGCGAAGCAAAAGTAAACAAACTAACAACAGCGGTGGATTTGAACAAACTCATTAAATAGTGCAAATTAAAAAGAGTCGTAATTCTATTGATAAAAAGCTAAAATTCATACGTATTATTAAAAATATCACTTTTTTCAGCTAAAATCGACAGATATTGAGCATTTAAAGTAATTTCAAAGCAAATTATTGACTACAAAGAACTAAATCGTGATAATACTCGCCTTAAATTTTTAACCAAAACAAATTATTGGAGAAATAAATTGGCTAACTCAGCACAAGCAAAGAAACGCGTAAGACAAGCAGCTAAAAGACGCGTTCATAACATGAGCCTTCGTTCAAATGCTAGAACACACATTAAAAATGTTGTCAAAGCCATTGAAGCGGGTGACAAAAAGAATGCACAAGAACTTTACGCAAAAATGGTTCCTGTCATTGACAGTGTCGCAAACAAAGGCATCTTCCACAAAAATAAAGTGGCAAGACATAAAAGCCGCTTGAACAGCAAAATTAAGGCAATGGCTTAACTTATTAAGCTTTCCAAAACAAAAAAATAAAGGAGTTTAAAGCCAAACTCCTTTATATTTAAAAAAATAAAAACCTCATAAAAGTCTACAAAATCACAACAATTTTCCTCTTTTTTGCCCATAAAACGAATTAAAGTTAAGTTTTTTGACGCTGTTCACATATTTTTAACAAAATTTGTCTATAATTAACTCACATAATTGAAAATACGTAAATTAAACAAATAAAATGTTAGCCCAAGAAAAAATTCGAGTAAATCAAATCACAGTTGGTATGTACATACACAAACTTGATCGTCCTTGGGTAGAAACTCCTTTTGCTTTTCAGGGATTTTATGTTAGAACCAAACATGAAATTCAAGAGCTTCAAAGATTTTGTGAATATGTCTTTATAGATTGCGAAAAAGGCGTACAACCTTATAAGGAATCCGAAATAAGCAAACCCTCTCCGTTACTGGTTGCCGAAAAATTACAAAAGAAATCAAAACCTTCTTACGTTGTTGCCTCTGATTTAAAAAAGATTGTATTGGATATTGGACGATACGAAAAAAACACCAAACCATTCAAAAAAGAAATTAACAATGCCAAAATATTGTTTTCTGATTTATCTCATTCGATTGAACAGATTAGCTTCAACTTAAGAGTCGGAAAAAAACTTAACATTACTGAAACAAAATCGCATGCAAAATCTGTTGTTGCTAGTGTCATAAAAAACCCAAACACAATGATTTGGTTAAGTCGTTTAAAAAATCAAGGCGACTACACTTATAACCATTCACTTCGTTCCAGTATTCTTGCTATTGTTTTTGGTCGTTACTTAGGATTAAGTGAGGAAGAATTACTCTCCTTAGCAACGGGAGTCCTTCTTGCAGACATTGGCAAAACCAAAATCCAAAGAACCCTTCTTAATAGTAGTAAAGAATTAACCAATTCTGAAAAAATTATTTTAAAAAGTCATGTGGAACTTGGAGTAGAAATGCTTGCAACTGATAAAAATGTTGACCACTCTACTCTGGTGATTGTAGAAACACACCATGAAAGAATTGATGGCAGTGGCTACCCTTATGGATTAGTTGGAGCAGAAATACCTTTCTTTGGACAAATAGCAGGTTTAGTTGATGTGTTTGACGCCATTACTAGCAAAAAATCTTATGGCAAACAAATGACATCTGCTCAAGCGATGGATTGGTTGTACAGTCAAAAAGACAAATTGTTTTCGAGCAAGATTATCGAAGATTTTATTCAAGCAATTGGATTATACCCTGCAGGAACTATTGTTGAATTAACAGATAATTCAATCGCATTAGTGGTATCACATAACCCAGAGAAAAGACTTAGACCAGAGGTTTTCTTAATTAAAGACAGCAAAAAGAACAACCTAAACACAAAAAAGACAATTGATTTATCTAAAAGGTCATTTTTGTCAAAGGTTGATAGACCAATGGTAAAAAAAGCATTATTGCCTGAGGCTATCAACCTAACTCAAGAAAAGTTGTCTACCGCTCTAAAACAAAGCGCTCAAGTTCGTAAAGTTCTTTTTGGTTAATTTTCTAAACCTCTCTTCACAAAAAGTAGATTTGATTGATATAATAAGGTAACTTATCTTGTCATAATTTAATTCATGAAAAATTACCTTCATTTACTCCAACACCTTTTAGAAGCAGGAACCACCAAAACGGATAGAACAGGAACTGGAACAAGAAGCATCTTTGGACACCAAATGCGCTTTGACCTATCAAAAGGATTTCCTCTCATCACCACAAAAAAATGCCACCTTAAATCCATCATCCATGAATTGTTATGGTTTATAGCTGGTGATACCAATATCAAATACCTTAATGACAATGGTGTCAGAATTTGGAATGAATGGGCCGATGAAAATGGAAATTTAGGGCCAGTTTACGGACACCAATGGCGTTCATGGCCAACGGCTAATGGCAAAACCATTGATCAAATCCAAAATATTGTTAATCAGATTAAAAACACTCCTGATTCACGTCGAATAATCGTCAGTGCTTGGAATGTTGGAGAAATAGAAAACATGGCATTACCACCATGCCATTGTTTATTTCAATTTTACGTAGCTGACAACAAGTTATCCTGTCAGCTTTATCAACGCAGTGCTGACGTTTTTCTAGGCGTGCCTTTTAATATTGCCTCGTACGCCCTATTTACCTTAATGATG
>JALSIL010000122.1 GCA_026990095.1 Lysobacterales bacterium | reverse complement strand
GTCTTTTTAAAGCAAACGGGACTGAAGTCCCTGCCCCAGTGAGTTTGGGGTTCGGACTTTAGTCCGTCTTTTTTAAAGCAAACGGGACTGAAGTCCCTGCCCCAATAAGCTCGGGGTTCGGACTTTAGTCCGTCTTTCTTTAAAGCTAACGGGACTGAAGTCCCTGCCCCAATAAGCTCGGGGTTCAGACTTTAGTCCGTCTTTTTTAAAGCAAACGGGACTGAAGTCCCTGCCCCAGTGAGTTTGGGGTTCGGACTTTAGTCCGTCTTTTTTAAGCAAACGGGACTGAAGTCCCTGCCCCAATGGGTTTAGTGCTTTTTACTGTTCGCAAGGCATTGCTTGAGCAAAAATGCCCTTTGTTGCTGATTCACAGCTGAGTCATCGCTATTTGTTTGAGTTTGCCTGAGCAACTGTGAGCAGTTGCCTTGGTTTGAGTCTGGCAATCCTCCTGTGCCATCACCATTTACGCTGGTGCTTGGAGATGTTCCTGAGCCATCGCCTTCTACTGCTAGGACGAGGTAAGTATTAGAGATTAAAAAAAAAGTGCGGTTAGTTTGATTGTTGTTTTCATGGTATTACTCCTGTTGATTTAAATTATCATTATACTGAAACAAAGAAAAGCCTATATAAGGATAAGTCCCTACTGCGACTGCTGTTTCATACTTGCTTAACAGATGACCCATCTGTTTGTAAAAGCTCCTTAGGGCATCGAGGGATTCTCTTTGCGCTAAGGGAGCTAAATCGGGTGGTATTTGTGATGATTCAATATACATTTGAAATAAGGGATCAACCTCTGCGGTTTTGTTTTTATTGTAGGCTACTGTATCAGTGAGGTTGTTTATCACTTTGCTTAGAATAGCAACCAATTCTTCATCACTGCGTTTTTTATAGGGTTTCTTTAATAAAATATAAACGAAATTTTCATCTTCTTCTATTATGCCTGTGTCTAACAATTTTTGGATATGGGTTTTGATGGAGGTTTTGCCATCGGTGTAGGTGCGCATATTGGCGTAAAACAAAAACTTAGGCATGCCTTGGGTTTTGTTGCTGTAACAGTAGCTGTTTATTTGCGAAAAGGCGTGCTTTAACAGGTTTCTATTGAGGTTTACTGCCGGTTTATCTTTGTGTTTTATGGCTTTGCTCACTGCCCGATGCGACAGCCCTGTTTTTGACATAACCAGAGATTTGTTGTTGGTTTTGTTTAATAAGGTGTTGACCAACTCATGGGTCAGCTCTTCTCGAAACTCTTGAAAATCCACATCAAACTCAATAAAAATCTTAGCCAACGCCGATTGCAGTAATTGCAACTCTTCGCTGTTTTTTAGCAAGCTAAAGGCTTTTAAGATGTTCTTTGGTATTTGTTTTTGACTCATTTTTAAGTGGAATTAGACCATTTGGTCTATATCTTAACATTAGACTTCGTGTTTTAATAGAATTAATTGTACAAATTTGTACTTCCACTTAAAAAAACCTGATGAAATTTAATGAAATGAAGAATAATACGGACAAAGAAACAACAGAATGTACTAATCTAAAATTATTATCTGAGTTCAAACAAAAGGTATTGCAATCCAAATACCTTGCCACTAAATCAGATGAAAAACTGCCTACCGATGAAACAATTGCCAAATTTGTTGCCGCTTTTTGCCTTGAAAACAACATCAAAGCCGAAAAATTCACCGCCTTGTTTCGCTATCAGTTGGTGGATATTTTAAAAAAAGCCGAACCCGAACTACCGAATGTGCAAATTTCTGCTCGTACTGGCATTAATCGGCGAGGCATTACTTCTTTATCCAAAACCACACGCCCCACCAAAGACATGTTGGTGTTGTCTTATTTAAAAAACCACTGCCGAATACATAACACCACACACATTTTGAAACATGGGCATTGCAATTCATTTGAATCCTATTGCAAACTCAGTGCCAATGGCACCCTTACCTCCACTTCTATTGCCAATGAACTGATGCGTTTGGGGTATTTAATAGACAAAGGCTCTCGTTATCAAATTATCTTGAACAATGACGATTGATTTTCAATCCCGCGATTGACAGCTTGAGTTCACTTCATTTTGTTGAGCGTTGTGCAAATGCTCAACAAAGTTACACGGACGATGGCTGGCATCGAGTTGTTCGTGCAAAATTTTATCCCATGCCGTTTTGCACGCATTGGGTGATCCTGGCATACAAACAATTAAGGTTCCATTTGAAATGCCTGCCAAAGCTCGGCTTTGCACCGTTGAGGTTCCAATTTCTTGATAAGAAATGGCTCGAAACAACTCACCAAAACCAGGAACCATTTTCATTAACAACGGTTCAACCGCTTGTGGTGTATTGTCGCGTATGGTAAAGCCAGTTCCACCAGTAATCAAGACCACATTGACATCATCGCGATAAATCCAGTCAGAGACCACTGCGCGGATGTGAAATATATCGTCTTTGGTGATTTTCTTATCGGCTAATTTATGCCCTGCTTGTTTGAGCCGCTCAACCAAGGCTTGCCCTGAGGTGTCGGTTTCTTCGGTGCGCGTATCACTAACGGTATGAACGGCAATGTTTAATGACTTAAATGGTTTTTGTTGTTTGTGTGACATCTGCATTGATTTGTTGGTTTATGAATGCGTTAATTTTAACAGTTTTTTTAACTACGTCAAAATCGTTTCGTCCTAGATGAGCCCTTTTTGATAGGCATCAAGTATCTTCACTAACGCACTGGGATGTGCATATTTGCTTAATTGTTTGATTGCAACCCACTTATCGGCATCACTTAGAGCAATCTCATGTGCAGGTTTGATTACGTTAATGGTTAAAATTCGATGACTTAAAACATGCCTTAGGGAAAATATTTCGTCTCCGTGTAGCTTTTTTGCTTTAGTCAATTCATTATTTTTATTTAATTCTGGCAAAAACCAAAGACCTGCCCAAATTCCTGTGCTTTTTCTTTGTCGCAAGAGTATTTTGTTATCTTCAACCGACAAAAGTGTATTTAATGTGACTGCTATTTGTTTTGTCTTAGTTTGTTTAGGCGGGTAAAGTTCAGTTTCATTTGTTTGATAGGCTTGACACAAAACCGTTAAAGGGCAGTGGCAACAATGAGGGTTTGAACGCACACAAACCAACGAGCCTAAATCCATTAAGCCTTGGTTATAATTTTTAGGTCGTTGTTGACTCATGTTTTGTTCTGCCAACAACCACAATTTTTTCGTGTATTGAGAAACTTTCCTATCATTGACCTTATAAACACGGCTCATCACGCGTTTAACATTGCCATCCAAAATTGCAAAAGGTAAATTTGAACTCAAAGATAATATCGCCCCTGCCGTTGTCTTGCCAATTCCTGGTAATGCCATGAGTTGTTTTAAATCAACGGGCAATTGTGCCTTATATTTTCGAGTACAGATTTGGGCAGTTTTATGAATATTGCGAGCACGGTTATAATAACCAAGACCAGACCACAGAGAAAGCACATCATGTACCTCGGCTTGAGCCAATGCCTTCATGCTGGGAAATTTAGCAATAAAAGCATTAAAATAATCAATGACTTTAGAAACTTGTGTCTGTTGCAACATTATTTCAGAAATCCAAACCAAATAGGAATCCTCAACTTGCCAAGGCAAGTCTTTACGACCATATTCGTCATACCAGTATAACAACAGTGATTGAAATTGCTTAATTTGATTCATCTTGCTATGTTACCCATAAATAAATGCTTTACAATAAGCTTTTAAATTATTTGGCAAAGCCTCAATTGAAACAACTGATAAGCCTGCATTCATGCGAAGAAATCATTAAGAAAAGCACCTTTATTACTCTGGTTGCTCCGATTCTTTCTGTGCAGGAGGCAAAAGATTTTCTAGCTGAACATTCTGATTTGAATGCAACACACAACTGTTGGGCGTACAAAATTGGTCAAATATATCGTTTCACTGATGACGGAGAACCCTCAGGAACAGCAGGAAAACCCATGTATAATGCCATAGATGGGCAAGAATTTGATAATACCATTGCTCTATCAATCCGTTATTATGGCGGGATTAAACTGGGCACTGGCGGATTAATGCGTGCTTACGGTGGCGGCGTCAGTCGTTGTTTGCAAGCAGCCCAATGTGAAGTCATACAAGATATTTGTGAAGTGACATTGAGTGTGCCCTTTGCTTACATACAAAGCATTCATAACTTATGCACTCAAGTTGATGCTAAAATCATAAGTGAAGATTTTAACGAAAATGGCGCCTTAATGGTGGTTAGTCTATTGGCAAAAAACAAAGAAGACTTTGTTGAAAAATTAATTAATTCATCCAAAGGAACAATAGCAGAAATCACTCCAGACTAGCCCGAATATTTCATAGGATAAGCTAAAAATAAGGCATTTATCTTTAAATAACAACACCTTATCTCAACATTGTTACG
>JALSIL010000121.1 GCA_026990095.1 Lysobacterales bacterium | reverse complement strand
TTGCATGAAATAGACATAGAAAAGACTGGACTGATTGAACTTGGTTACCCACAAGGCTACATCCAAAGGCAAATACTGGGCTGGAACAAACGTTATAAAAATGCTCGGCTAAAAGACTCATTACAAGCAAACGAATTAATGCAATGGCTAGAAGACTATATGCCAAATGATGAGACCTCGAGTGTTATACACAACGATTACAAATTGGATAATGTGGTTTTATCAGAAACTGAGCCAACAAAAATAATTGCGGTGCTTGATTGGGAAATGACAACCATCGGTTCGCCGTTGATGGATTTGGGCTGTTCCTTGGCGTATTGGATAGAAAAAGATGATTCTCCAGCCATGCAAGCCATTCGCATGATGCCCACCTCAATAGAGGGCATGATGACCAGAAAAGAAATCGTAGAATATTATGGACACAAACGAAATATTTCTATTGATAATTTCGACTACTATTATATTTTTGGCTTATTTCGCCTTGCTGTAATTGTACAGCAAATTTACTACCGCTATGCACAAGGAAAAACATCAAACCCAGCCTTCAAAAATTTTGGTCAAATAGCCGCTGTACTAATTCAACAAGCGCAAAAGGCACAATTGAGCTTAGGGTAATACATAATAGTTTTTAAAGTTAATTATGGGAAAGCTTTGACGCGAAGAACATTCATTTCTTTATTGGCTTTTTTCCAATTCCATTTGTCCTGCGTAAAATAAATATTACCAACACCAAATTTTTTCATATCGTCTACAGAATAATTAAATCCAGAAATTGGCAATCCACGAACATAGGCTTTAATGTAATTCCTCCATTTATATTGAGAAAATCCATTAATGGTTATTTGCTTATTTACATTAATTTTTTTGAAAAAAGCAATTTCTTTTTTTCGCCATTTTACTGCCCATTCTTCGCCTTTTTGAACTTTTTTATTTATATCAGGTTGCCATGAACTCCCATGCCAACCTAAGATTGAGTCAGGGTTTAAGTATTTGTTTTTTGCTGCTGTAAAAACATAGTTAGCACAAGATGAAAAACACAACCGATTAACCTCAACATCAAGTTGATTGTTAAATACAAATTCACCTAGACTCATGCCAATATACACATCGCCGCCATTACTAAAAATTATTAATCTTTTGGGTTTTATTTTTGCACTGTTATATAGTTGAAAAGTTTGTTTGTTTGATTCTTCACTTAACGCACCAAAATAATACAATTGATTATCCTCGCTTAAAAAGACATTTTCTTTATGGTTTTTATTACGATCAATATTAATTACGGGGATGTGAAGACAACCTACTAGATTAAATACAAAAATAAAAATTAAAAAATAATTTATATTCCTCATAACATACTCAACAAGAAAAATTACAAGTGTACCAAAGTAAATGTTAGTACAAGGTTAAACCATAAAAACTATAGTACCTTTTAATTGTGTCGCTTGGCGGTAAATTGTTATAGCTGGATTGTCGGTTTTAACTGAGTTTTGAGTGGATTAAATTTCGTAGACCAATAGATTGCGCAATCGAATAAACCTCCAAATGAAACGGTAACAAAGCACCAGAATAGAAAAGGTCGCAATAGGCAGCCAGAAGTTGTATAATGCAACTTTAACACTTTATTAAAATCATGTCTAAATCAATCAAACTATCAAATGAATTAGTTTCAGATGCAACAGCCTATGCAAAAATTCAGCATAGGACACCACCGAAACAAATCGAACATTGGGCTCGCATTGGAAAAATTGCGGAAGAAAACCCTAACCTAACAATGGGGTTTGTTAATGATATATTGGTAAGTCAAATGGAAGCTGAGCGAGGTGAGGTGAGTGAGTACCAGTTTGGATGAAAATATTACAATCAAACTTATTTAAGCGCAGGATAAAGAAATTATACAAAAACGAGAAACACGCTCTCGATGACTCAGTAAAAGCAATTGTAAAAGATCCAACAATAGGAACTGCAAAAGTTGGTGATTTAAAAGGAGTATTGGTCTATAAATATAAATTATCGACGACTCAATATTTGTTAGCCTATAGCCATGATAGAGAGCAAGAGGTAATTACATTGCTGGCACATGGCAGTCACGAAAATTTTTATCGTGATTTAAAAAAGTAAAATTGAAGTCGCACAAACTCTGCCGATGGGCAGGGCCCATCCTACGTTAGGATTGGTTTTTATCTGTATCTTTTTACTGTGTGTACCGTGTCGCTTGGTGTTAAATGGATTTAGCTGGATTGTCGGTTTTAACCGACGTTGTTTTTTGATTTAATTTGAGTTTTGAGTGGGATAAATCTCACGGACTCATAATTTCAACTCTAAAATCACCAATTAGTTCTTTTATTTCTTCTTTGCCTTCTTAAATGCATCGGCTAATGAACCAAGCGGATTGTTGTTTGCTTGGTTTGAATTACGCTTGTTATTGTGGTTGTTATTGCGTGAATAATTTTTCTTAGCTTGTGGCTTTTTATCGTATTTGTCCTGAGAATTACGTGATTTGTTTTCTGGTTTTGCCCCTGTTTTAGCCGATAAGGCGATGCGTTTTCGGGCAACATCCACTTCCATTACGGTGACGTTAAGGATTTGACCAGCTTTGACCACATCACTTGGGTCTTTGACATACACATCTGCCAATTGAGAAATATGCACTAAACCATCTTGGTGTACGCCTATGTCAACAAATGCGCCAAATGCGGTGACATTGGTGACGACACCTTCGAGTTTCATGCCTTCTTTTAGATCGGTAATTTTATGCACCGAATCATCAAAGGTGGCAGTTTTAAATTCACCTCGTGGATCGCGTCCTGGTTTTTTCAGTTCCGCTATAACATCTTTAACAGTTTCTATTCCGAATTTTTCGTTGGCAAAATCTCTTGGGTTAATGCCCGAAAGCTTATCTGATTTGCCGATTACATCTTGGATTTTACAATCCAATGACTTGACGATTTGCTCCACTAAAGGATAAGCCTCAGGATGCACGGCAGAGGCGTCCAGTGGTTGTTTGCCATTGCGGATTCGTAAAAACCCTGCGCATTGGGTAAACATTTTATCGCCCAAGCGTTTTACCTTGAGCAATTGTTTGCGGTTATCAAAACGACCATTTTCATCGCGGTAATTGATGATTTCTTGTGCCACAGATTCACTGATGCCTGCCACATATTTAAGTAAAGCAGGCGATGCCATATTGACATCCACACCCACAGAGTTTACGCAATCTTCGACGGTATCGCCCAAGGCTTTATTGAGTTGCACTTGATTAACATCGTGTTGGTATTGCCCAACGCCAATGGCTTTGGGTTCAATTTTAACCAGTTCAGCTAATGGATCTTGCAAGCGTCTAGCAATAGAAACTGAGCCGCGGTAGGTTACATCTAAATCAGGAAATTCTTTAGCCGCAGCCTCTGATGCAGAATAAACAGAAGCGCCTGCTTCTGAGACCATAATTTTTTGCGCTTTGATGTCTTTAAAATCGGATAATAATTTGGCGGCTAGTTGGTCAGTTTCACGCGAGGCTGTGCCATTGCCAATACTGATTAATTCAATATTATGCTTCATGCATAAGGCTGCCAAAACGTGCTTGGATTTATCCCATTGTTTTTGTGGTGCATGTGGATAAATAACGGCTGTATCGGTAAGTTTGCCAGTTTTATCCACCACCACGACTTTAACACCCGTTCTAAATCCTGGGTCTAAACCTAAGGTGGCTTTACCACCGGCAGGAGCAGCCAACAATATGTCCTTCATGTTACGAGTAAAAACTTTAATGGCTTCGGTATCGGCTCCTTCGCGAGCTTGGTTGGTTAATTGCAAGGATAAACGCACGTGTAATTTTGCAATCCATGCCAGTTGAATGGTACGCAATAACCAAGCCGAATTATCCACATCCCAGTTTAAACGGTTAATGATTCGTCCAATGGCTGGGTGTTGTTGCCTGTCCTCTAAGTTAACATCAATTTTTAAACTCAAAAACCCTTCATTGCGACCGCGTAAAATCGCCAACATACGGTGCGAAGGAATTTTGTTGATTTTTTCGGCAAAGTCAAAATAGTCTTTAAATTTTACCGCTTCATTTTCTTTGTCTTTAACTAAGGTTGATGTAATTAAAGCGTTATCCCACAACCAATCGCGTAGTTGTTGGATTAAATCAGCATCTTCGGCAATGTCTTCTAAAGCAATTTGACGTGCACCATCAAGTGCATCATCGGTGGTTTTAACTTCATCGGAAATAAATTTTTGTGCTAATTCATCAATGTCGGCACTTGGGTTTTTAATTAACTCTTCTAGCAAGGGCTCTAAGCCATTTTTACGTGCAATTTGGGCTTTGGTTTGGCGTTTCTTTTTAAATGGCAAATACAAATCTTCCAAACGGGTCTTGGTATCAGCACTCATAATGGCATTTTTAAGTTCATCCGTT
>JALSIL010000120.1 GCA_026990095.1 Lysobacterales bacterium | reverse complement strand
AAGTGACTAATAAATCTAACTTTTCAGAATAGCGCAAAAAGGCTTGTCCTTTCAAAATCTTTGCCACACGTCTTCTGTCTATTCCTGTGATAATAGCTAAACGAACAATAGGATAATCGGGGTGTTTTAGTCGTGCTTGCAGCACCAAATGCTTTTCGTATTCAAATTGAAAATAAGGGGCTTTTTTACCCGTTTTGAGGCAACATTGAGCGATTGCTTGATAAACAAGTGCTTCTTCATTTTTGGAATTGTTTTGGTCATTAAGTCGCTTTAGGCTACAAATAAGGTGATTTAACATAATTTTTTAGCGGTTTTTAACGTTAAATCTCATTAAATCATAAAACCACTTGCAAAACTATCGTAAAAAGTTACGATAGTTATATTGATTCTGATTTCACTAAATATGAATAACCTGTTTAAGTTAGAAAATTTCACTAGAAGAAAATTACCCACGAAATTTTATTCTGGCCTTAGTGCCTTATTACAAGACCTCGGAATCGATGGCAATGACGTAGTCGAAGATTTTATCTCAAGCTACGTCAACCACGCCTACAAAAAAAGCCAAACCAAATCATCAGTTTACCTCTCAACAGGCTTTTCACGCCATGTGGTTAAGAAGTGTTTGGAAGAGTCTAAAGTTAAACCAACATCAAGTAAATTAAGCCTGCACTACGATTTATTAGTAAGAGAGCTAGTGAAACTTTCAAAAAAACATGAAAATGGGTTAATCCCAATTTATGGGAAATTTGGAAGTTACACATCTGCATATAATCAGACAAAACCACCTGATAATATTATTACATCCAAAAGCATGTTAGAAGCCTTAATTAATTCAGGCATTGTATCTAAAAAGAAAAAAAATATTTACCTCCATAGCTCTTTACCAACTAAATCAAACAATACAAAATTATACTTAATCAACATCATTAGCAATTTAATGTTTCGGTTGTCAAAAACAATTCAATATAACTTAAACGCAAAGACAACTGATGAATCTTTATTTCAAATGACATATCTTTCAAATTCAATAAAACCATCCAAACGAAAAGAACTCACCGATGGTCTTAGAGAACTAGCACGGCAGCACTTTGAAGAGTATCAAGCATTGATTGATAGTTATGAGGATACGGAACTATCCAACCAAGCAATAGAAAACCTAAACAATGAAATAGGTATTTCAAGCTTTATTTTTAATAACATAAATGAGGAGTAATACAATGAGAACAATAATATTAACAGGTGTTTTTTTTTAGTCAGTAACACAACATTAGCAGGTGTTGGTGAAGGCTCAGGTGCAGCACCACTCGCAGGAGGCAGTGAAGGATCTGGTGGAGCACCAATTACAACAGGTGTTGGAGAAGGGACTGGACAGCCTGTAATCTCAGGTGTTGGTGAAGGCTCTGGCGCTCAACCAACGACAAACCAATCATGCTATACCATTTACGCTATCGGCAAAGATAGCTCAAACGGATTTAGCATTCAAAGCAGACGTATTTGCACTGACTAAGCGTTAATAAATAAATAAATACAGAGGAAAAAAAACTCCTCTGTATTAGTTTTACGAGATTTGGTTGTTGAAATTGCTAATTTTGCATACTGCGATTACAATTTCTGTCCATGAGATTACACCGATTTTACTACCCCTTTAGTGCGGGTTTGGATGAAACAATCATTATCAGTGATGATAAGGCACATTATATCCGTAATGTGTTGCGAATAAAGAGCGGTCGTTATTTGCGTCTATTTAACCACCAAAAACAAGAGTATAAAGCCCAAGTCACTGCCATCAATAAAAAATCAGTTGAAATACATTTGCAAGAAATCATTAAACCCATAAGCTCATCAAAACTCAACATCACCTTAGTGCAAAGTCTAAGCAAAGGCGAGCGCATGGATTACACCGTACAAAAAGCCACGGAATTAGGCATCAACAGCATTCAACCCATCACCAGTGAATACGGCGAGGTCAAACTCAAAGAAAAGCGATTAGAAAAAAAACTCAAGCACTGGCAAAACATTGCAATAAGTGCCAGTGAACAAAGCTTTCGAGTCGATATTCCAAAAATACTAGCACCCATCAGCATCCAAGAGTACGCCAAATCCTCACGCACTGGCCTGTTTTTAGAACCCAACGAAAAAACCACCATCCAAAAAATCGCTCAAAACCAATGGCAAACATTTGATATTGCCATTGGCCCAGAAGGCGGCTGGTCAGAAAATGATATAAAACAACTCAACACCTGTGGACTACACGGCATACAATTCGGATCAAGAATCCTCAGAACCGAAACTATGGCACCAGCCATACTGGCATCAATACACAGCCTATGGGGAGACTTTGTTTAACCCAACAAAACTACACGAGTAAGTGGGATTTATCTCACTCAAATCAAAAAAGAAAATAATCGCACAACGAACACGGCGAAAAGATAAAACCTAAGCTTATGTAGGATGAGCCATACCCATCGGCAGTGTTTGGTCAACCTGCTGTGCTTGCTTATATCCTTACTTTTATATCTTTAAAGACCTTTGCATAACTCGTGGCACGTGTTAAAACGTTGCAAAAAAACACCACTCTGCGTTAAAAAATTCGCAAAAATTCTTCTGGAAAGAATTTTCACGTAAGCCCACATGGAAGTTATGCAAAGGTCTTTATGAATAAAAATGCGCTCCTTTAATTTCCACAATAAACTTCATTTTCTTACCTAAACCCCTCATTCAAAGCATCCAACACCCCATTACCTGGGCACAGTTCATTTTGTGTCAAACTGTTTAAGGGTTTATCCACGGAGTTTATTTTTTTATGTGTATCTTGTGGGTCTTCGTGCAGGTAGATTAATCCTGTAAGAATTTTCTTTTGTTCGCGTACGGTTTCGATAATACCCATGGCTTCTCGCTTGCTTGATAAGTCGTAATCGTGGGTGTTTTTTTGCAGCACTAGCTTACTGCCATCGTGCAGTTTAACTTCTTTGCTTGTGCCTTCGGGATGAATGATTTTAAGTTCTTGGCGTTCGGGTACAAAATCAATGGTACCAGTGGCATCGAGGTGGTCACGGACGTATTCGTACCCTTTGGTGGATGTTGGAACGTTGTTGAAGGTGACGCAGGGTGAAATGACATCAATAAAGGCAAAGCCTTGGTGTTCGATTGCACCTTTGATTAGGGGAATTAATTGTTTTTTGTCACCAGAAAAACTGCGTGCCACATAGCCTGCCCCCAATTGTAAGGCTAATTGACATAAATCAATAGCAGCAAACTGATTTTCCACGCCTTTTTTGCCTGCTGAACCAATATCTGCAGTGGCTGAGTCTTGTCCTTTGGTCAAGCCATAACAACCATTATTCATGACAATATAAATCATATTGAGATTGCGTCGAACCACATGAGCAAATTGCCCCATGCCGATAGATGCGGTATCGCCATCACCAGAAATACCGATATACTGCAAGTCTTTGTTTGCCATATTGGCACCCGTTGCCACCGATGGCATACGCCCATGAACCGAGTTAAATCCGTGGGCTTTGCCTAAAAAATAGGTCGGTGTTTTAGATGAACAACCAATACCTGATATTTTGGCTATTTTATGTGGCTCTATATTCATCTCAAAATAAGATTGAATAATAGCAGCACTAATGGAGTCGTGTCCACAACCTGCACACAGTGTCGATAACGCCCCTTCATAAGCTGTTTTTGCAAAACCCAATCCATTGACTTTAGCACTTGGGTGTCTAAATGTTGATTTGATGTAACTCATGAGACTACCTCTAAAGTTTGATTTTTACTTTGGCATGGGTTGATGTGGTTATTTATTTCATCAGCAATGTATTGTGCGGTGATGGGCATGCCATCAATATTAAGCACAGGAATTAGCTGTTTGGGATCGAGCTGAAATTCGTTCACCAGTAGAGTTTTCATTTGTGCATCACGGTTTTGTTCAATCACATAAATGGTTTCATGCGATTGCATAAATTCTTCCACTTCTTTTCCAAATGGGAAGGCTTTGATGCGCATTTCATCCAAATGTATGCCTTGTTCTTGCAATAAATCATCGGCCTCGTGTCCTGCGTAAGTACTAGTTCCGTAGTAAATTATGCCCAGTTTATTGTTTTCTTTAACACGATGAATCTCGGCTCTCGGAACTAAAGTCTTTGCTGTGTCGAACTTTTTAAGCAAACGCTGCATGCCTTTGGCATAAATTTTACCATCTTCGGTATAACCAGCGTACTCATCATGAGATGAGCCTCGGGTAAAAAATGCGCCTTTTTCTGGGTGAACTCCTGGAATAGTACGGTAAGGAATACCATCACCATCGACATCAAGATAACGACCCCAGCGTTCTTGCTTGGCTTCTAAGGCTTCATAATCCAACACTTTACCGCGATCATAGACACGATGGTCATCGTATTCTATCTTTTCGCATAAAT
>JALSIL010000119.1 GCA_026990095.1 Lysobacterales bacterium | reverse complement strand
AAACACAAGTGGTTAAAAATAAGAGGCGGAGTAGTGAAAATTACTCCGTTTTTTTATGCTTAATGTTCTCAATAAAGACAAGCTTTATGTCAACTTAAAGTCTGTATTAAAAACTGAACTTATACCACCAGAAATCTGGCAAGCATCAGGGCACGATGAGTTTAGACCTGCAGCTGTGCTGGTGCCTTTGTTTTGGAAAGACCAAGAGATTCATATTTTACTCACCAAACGTTCTGATAAATTAAAGCACCACTCGGGTCAAGTGAGTTTTCCTGGCGGAGGATTCGATGAGGGCGATATTACCATACGACAGGCAGCTATTCGTGAGACAAAAGAAGAAATTGGAATAGATGCCACTTATATAGAAGTGGTTGGTTATTTAGAGGATATTGAAACAAATTCAGGGTTTTACGTTACCCCTTTTGTTGCAATATTAAAAGAAGGATTTACAGTTGATGCAAACGATGAAGAGGTGGCGGAGGTGTTTTCTGTGCCTTTAGCTTTTTTTTGTGAAGAACAAAATCGGCAAAATAGAAGTACGCTGTTCAAAGGTCAAAAATTTAATTATTACGTTTATCAGTACAATGACTATACAATTTGGGGTGTAACAGCCGAAATTATTGTAAAATTAGTCAAGAAAATAAAAATAAATCAATAAAACTATGTCTGAACAAAAAAAAGGTAAGCTATTTATAAAAACGCACGGTTGTCAGATGAATGAGTATGATTCATCCAAGATGCAAGACGTGTTGGTTGATTCTTATGGATTAGAGATTACACAAATTGAAGAAGAGGCTGATGTTATTTTATTAAACACCTGTTCCATTCGAGAAAAGGCACAAGAAAAAGTCTTCTCGCAATTAGGCAGATGGCGTAAGCTCAAGGAAAAAAATCCTAATTTAGTGATAGGGGTGGGTGGATGTGTTGCTTCACAAGAAGGCGATAATATTATAAAACGTGCCCCTTATGTGGACATGGTGTTTGGACCACAAACTTTGCACCGTTTGCCCAGAATGCTCAAAGCCGTTAATGACGAGCAAAAACCACAAATGGACATTAGTTTTCCTGAAATAGAAAAATTTGATAATTTGCCAGAACCCCGTAAAGAAGGCCCTTCGGCTTTTGTATCAATTATGGAAGGCTGCAGTAAATATTGCACATTTTGTGTTGTGCCTTATACGCGTGGCGAGGAAGTTTCTCGTCCGTTAGACAGTGTTCTTGCCGAAATAATGGAATTAACACTGCAAGGCGTTAAAGAAATTAATTTATTGGGTCAAAATGTCAACTCCTATCGAGGGGAAACCCACGAAGGAGAAATCGTTGATTTGGCTCACTTGATTCATTACGTGGCAGCCATTGATGGCATAGAACGCATACGTTTTACCACTTCCCATCCCGTGGAATTTACCGATGCATTGATAGAAGCTTACCGCGATGTACCAAAATTGGCAAATTATTTACACTTGCCTGTGCAAAGTGGTTCTGATCGCGTGCTTTCAGCGATGAAAAGAGGGCATACAGCGATAGAATACAAACAAAAAATTCGCAAACTGCGTAAAGTTCGCCCAGATATATCGTTGTCCTCTGACTTTATTGTGGGCTTTCCTGGTGAGACAGACAAAGAGTTTGAAGCGACTATGAAATTAATAGAAGATGTCCGTTTTGACCAATCTTTTAGTTTTATCTATTCCAAACGACCTGGAACACCCGCAGCAAATATCGAAGATGAAATTCCATTATCCGTTAAAAAGGAACGTCTGCAACGCCTGCAAGCAAAGATTAATGATTTTGCCAGTGAAATATCCCAAAACATGATAGGAACCGTGCAGAAAGTCTTGGTAGAATCAATTTCTAAAAAAGACGAAAAGCAACTAGCGGGTCGCACAGAAAATATGCGCGTAGTTAATTTTGACGGCAATCCTCGATTAATTGGTCAATTACTAGATGTTGAGATAACTGCTGCATACAGAAATTCATTACAAGGAAAAGTCGTTACTCAATGAACAAAAAAGTCATCACACTGCCGACATCAAACAACGACGTATTGACCAATTTTTTTGGCAATCACGACGAAAATATCAAATTGGTTGCCCAAACAATAAAAGCCACGATAAATGCGCGTGGCAATACCGTTCAAATCCAAGGGGATGAAGCTCAAATTAATCAAGTACAACGGTGTCTGGACTTAATGTTAGAAGAAGCCCAAAGTCAATCGTTGGATTTAGCTATGACACACATTATTTTGCAAGGCAATTACAAAAATTTATCAGATAATGACGAAGAAGTCATTGAAGTTGAAGACGTCAAAATACAAACCCGAAAAGGTGTCATCACTGGACGTTCGCCCAACCAAAAGCTCTACTTGCATAATATCGTTACACACGATGTCAACTTTGGTGTGGGACCTGCCGGAACGGGTAAAACCTATTTAGCAGTGGCTTGTGCTGTTGAAGCAATTTTGAATCAAGAAGTCCAACGTATAATTTTGGTACGCCCAGCCGTAGAAGCAGGGGAGCGATTGGGTTTTTTACCTGGAGATTTATCCGATAAAGTAGACCCTTACTTGCGTCCACTTTACGATGCCTTGTACGAAATGCTTGGGGTGGAAAAAGTAGAGCGCATGATGGAAAAAAATATTATTGAAGTGGCTCCACTGGCTTTTATGCGTGGTCGCACACTCAACAATGCTTTTGTGATACTTGATGAAGCACAAAATACCACCGTCGAGCAAATGAAAATGTTCCTCACCCGAACGGGATTTGGCACAACTGTTGTGGTCACTGGTGATGTCACCCAAGTGGATTTACGCAAAGGCGAAACATCGGGCTTAAAGCACGCACTTGAAGTGCTATCGAATGTTAGGGACATCAGTTTTAGCCATTTTGAATCAAAAGATGTTGTGCGTCATAACCTCGTGCAAAAAATTATTGATGCTTATGAAAAGGCTTAGTTGATTACAACGCCTTTTCTAAAATCTCTCGGCTAACAACCAAATCAATATCTCTATGCTCACCCAAAGCAATCATTTGGTGTTGTTTTAATTTAGCTAAAATAGCATCAATGTCACTTGCTCCTAAATTCACATCAGACAGGGAAGTTGGCACTTGCATGGTTTGAAAAAATTCAACCGTTTTATCAATGGCTTGATTTATTATTTCATCGTCTGTACCGCACAGATTCCACACCCTTTGACCGTATTGAATCAGCTTTTCACGCTTTTGTTTGCGTTTAATTTTCATCACCGCAGGAAAGACAATCGATAAAGTACGAGCATGATCAATGCCGTGTAAAGCAGTGAGTTCATGACCAATCATGTGAGTGGCCCAATCTTGAGGCACGCCCACACCGATGAGACCATTAAGAGCCATGGTCGCTGACCACATGATGTTAGCACGAATTTCTAAGTTGTTTTGGTCATTTAAAACACAAGAACCTTCTTCAATCAGAGTTTGCAAAATGCCTTCAGCAAAACGGTCTTGAATTTTGGCATTAACAGGATAAGTCAGGTATTGTTCTACCGTGTGCACAAAAGCATCAATCACACCGTTACTGATTTGACGATTAGATAAACTTAAGGTCGTTTGCGGGTCAAGAATTGAAAATTGTGGGTATGTGTGTACAGAGCCAAAAAACAACTTATTGTCATCACGGGTCATGACACTGCCCGAATTGCTCTCCGAACCTGTGGCAGGCAGAGTCAAAACAGTACCAAAAGGCAATGCGGCTTTAATTTTTAATTGTTGGGTCAAAATATCCCACGGGTCGTTGTTGTGGTTTTCTTCAACAAACAAAGCCGCCGCCGCGATAAATTTGGTCGCATCAATTACCGAACCACCACCAACAGCCAACAAATAATCAATATTATGGTGTTTAATAACATCCAAAGCCTTCATCGCCGTATCGTAAAGTGGATTAGGCTCAATGCCAGAAAATTCAAACCACTTATATTCCGCTAAAGTAGATGAAACCTGCTCATAAACACCGTTTGACTTAATCGAACCACCGCCATAAATAACCAAAACACGAGCATTAGCTGGTATTTCTGATTTGATTTTTTCAATTTGACCAACGCCAAAGTGAATGCGTGTCGGATTATAAAAGGTAAAGTTATTCATGATTATAAGGACTAAAAAGAATGGATATTATAGTTTAAATAACAGCAATTGTCATAGCTTAAAAGGCTTAAAAATTTATCGATACAACAAAAGTATGGTTTTAACTGACAGCTTTTTGTTTTTTAGTTGAGGTTTGAGTGGGATAAATCCCACAGACCATTTACTGAACCGTTAGTTTGGATTTTACCGAATCTTCTATGTTTTGTTTGCGATTTTAACCAAATAGTTTTATGCTATAGTGACAGGAATGATTTTATGCTAAAAAAAGTAAGAAATCGAAATTGGCTGTGCCCAATATATATTTATAAAAAAATCTAGGA
>JALSIL010000118.1 GCA_026990095.1 Lysobacterales bacterium | reverse complement strand
TCAACAATGTTGGATTGTTGCCGCGTTTGTCGGTTTTTTTCTTTCGATAACTATCAACCAAAACTCGACGCATGGTGCGGGCTGCCATGGAAAAAAAGTGGGTGCGGTCGTTGTAGCTTACGTTTTGCGTATCGATTAAACGCATATACGCCTCAGAGACCAATTCGGTACATTGGATGCTGTTGTTATTGCGTTGCAGTTGGGCTTTGGCTAATTGGCGTAATTCTTGATAAACCATGGGGATTAAATTATCTAAAGCCTGTTTATCACCCGCTTGCCAGCGGTTGAGTAGCAATGTCACTTGTATGGTTTTATTGTCAGACATTAGTTTTCATCAATACATTCAGATATATTGTATTGTACACACAATTTTTTGAAGTCGCGGCGTTTAAATCCACGCAAATCCAAAGTCATGGCAACTTTACGTGCATCTTTAAAATAACCCAAGTGCACTAATGTGATAAAGGCATGATTGAGGAAAGTGATTTCTTCATGGTCTTTGGCAAGCGGCATAATGATTTTATAGACTTGTTTAAATAGATTGTGGCTTTCTTTTGATTTCCCCATGCTCTTTAATACCCGTGCTTTGGTGATTAATACACTGACGTATTCATTCTTGGTATTGGCATTGCTGTTGTCCCAGTCTATCAACAAATCCCCCAATCGAAGGCCTTCATTAATGGCAATTAAGGCTTCATCATAGCGATTAAGTAAAGCATACACTTCTGATACCACTGCATAATCGCCCATTAAATTTTTATGGTATTCATAGTTTTGTGGGTTTTTTTGGTATAAGGATTTGTCTAATTCTAAGGTCGCAACACAGGCTTGTAATTGCAATTTTGGTTGATTTAATTCAGAATAAGTATCGCAGCGTTTAAACTGAATATCGGATAAATTAATGCTTAATTCTGTATTGTTTTGTGCCGCTGGAATAGCCAATTTCACCGCTTTTTCAAGAATAATAGCAGCTTGTTCTGCCCCACCAAAACGGGTATAACTGTCTGCTAATAAATATTGAGAACGCAAGTACAATCGCCATCTGAGTGTTGCATTTGGTTGTTGTTTTGGGCCTAATCCTGGTTTGAGACCTTTGGTCAATTGCTCACCCAGAATAATCGCTTGTTCAAACTGCTCACGGGATTTTTGGTATTGCCCACCAAGCTTGTACAAATCTCCTAGATTAGACAGCACAAATCCATATCGGTGAGTCAATAAATCACTATCTGGCTGACCTGAGCGGAATTGCTGGAGTTTTTCTTTGGCTTGTTCAAGTAAATAAATGGCTTCATTATTTCGCCCTGTATCTGTCAGCACTTCAGATAAACGCACCAAGGCAATGGCTGCTTTGCCATCAGATGCTTGTAATTGTTCATCGCTTAGATTGTCATAATAGGTTTTGGCTTGATTGGCAACGGATTTTAACAAATCTAATTTACCCAGTTCACGCAAACCTGTGTGTAAATCATCCAACATAAAGCCTATTAAATTTTCAGCATCAACACGTGCCTTAACAGCTTTTTCACGTTGTTGTTCTGCCAGCAACTGGGCTCGGTGTGCTTTTTCTTGTTCCTGTTTTAAATCGTAGGTGTATTTCCAGACAGACAAAATCACCACAAACAAAACCGCTATCATCGCCATGAGTTTAAATCTTCTGCGTGGACGCTGTTGAATGCTTTTTAAAGCGTTGAGTGTGGCACGTGCAGTAGGTCTATCTTGTGCTTTGGCCGATAATAATTGACTTAGTAAATGCGTTTCGGCTTGGGGTAAGTTTTTAGGTAAATCAATTGTGGCACGCCTTGCTCTTTGCAACAGTTGTTCACTGGATGATGAATCAGAAAAAGCACGCTTTCCTGTTAACAGCTCGCTTAATACCAAGCCAAAACTCCACAAATCTGTTGCTGAGTTTGATTGTTCGCCACGGGCTTGTTCGGGTGACATATAACCAGGTGTGCCTGAAATTTGGGTTTTTTTAGGGTCTTGGTTATCGCTAGATGTTTGAGAAGTATCAATTTTCATGCGTGCTAAACCAAAATCAAGAATCTTAACTTTACCTTGTTTGGTTAACATGATGTTATCGGGTTTTAAATCGCGGTGGACAATGCCGCGTTCATGTGCGTTGGTAAGGGCTTGGCATATTTGGATGACGATATCAAGAGGTTGTGCTACTTTTTCATTATCCATGACTTGACGCAGTGTTTTGCCCTCAATTAATTCCATCACCAAAACATCGCGATTGTTATCTTCAAAAAAATCATAAATTTGGCAAATATTGGGGTGTTGTAGACTTGATAGAGCTTGTGCTTCATTTAAAAAAGCTTGGCGACGTTCGCTAGATAATCGCATCCCTGCATTCATAATTTTTATAGCAACAGCACGTTTTAAGACTTCATCAACACCTGCATAAACTTCACCCATACCACCAGTAGCTATCAGATAATCTATTTTTATGCGACCAATTTTTCCAGTTAATTCACTGTTCTGCTCTTGGGCAATTTCAACTGGGCATTGAACTAAAAAATCATCACCCACATCTTCCGCCAAAAATGCTTCTACTTCTTGATGTAAGCGCTTGTTATCGACACACAATTTATCAATAAGACTTACCCATTCATTTTTTGGTCTATCCCAAATTTGAGCTACTATTTCTTTTACTTGTTGATATAAATCGGTATTCATTTTCACTACTAATAGCTATCTATTGGAATAACTTTACAGTAAAACTGATAATAATTCAGGCAATCACTGATAATAATATCAATTCTATTAAGGCCTAAGTTTTTCTATTGTTTAGAGAATACAAAAATAATTGTAACTACATGAATTTTAATTTAATGACTAATTACACATGTAAATGGGGTTAAGTTGTATATAATAACAAACATGGAAAATTTAAACTTACTAAAGCAAGAGCCAATCTACCTTAAAATAAATCACATTATTACGCTTATTATATTTTCGATAATATTAATTGCAGCGACCATAATTCTATTTTTAAGCCCGGCTTCTTTCTGGCTTATGCTGATTGTTGATACCGCCATTTTACTCATTGCTACTTTGGTCTATTTGTATCAAGGGGCCGCCTATAAACGACTTAGCTATGCCATGAATGATTACGGTTTATATATTAATCAAGGTGTAATCTGGCAACGTAAAATTATTGTACCTCGAAACCGGGTACAACATACCGATGTAGCACAAGGTCCACTAATGCGTAAATACGATCTAGCTGAACTCACTGTCCACACGGCTGGCACCCGAAATGCTTCGGTTAAACTTCCTGGAATCAAACATGATTTAGCTGAACAATTACGTGAATCATTGGCATTTGAAGAAAGTAATGATGCCGTATGAGTGATTTTGAAGAAATTAAAGACAAAGGCGAAAGACTTCACAAATACTCTTCCTTATTCATTCTTATTCATGTTGCAGTAAAATCCATTATTCCTATTGCTTTTGGGTTCTATCAATCAGACAGGTGGGATTATGGACTCTATATTTTTGCAGGCATAGGTGTTTTCCTGCTGACTATCTCTGTTCTGCGATACTGGTTTTATCATTATTGGTTAAGCGATGAGCGAATTGAAATAAAAGAAGGTATTTTGTTCAAAAAAAATCGCAAAATCCCCTACACTCGCATTCAAAATGTTAATGTATCCCAAAACCCACTAGAACGCGCATTAAATGTTGCAACACTACAGCTAGAATCTGCATCAGGTGGCAAACCAGAAGCCATCATGCGTGTCGTTAGCCTAGATGTGGTAGAACAAATTAAATCCTTGGTCAAAAAATCAAGCAACAACCAAAGCAGCGACGTTCAACCCGAGCCTGTAATTGACAAAAACAATGGAAACAGTGAGCAGACGACACCATTATTGGAATTATCCACTAAAGAAGTCATGAAATATGGCATAATTTCTCAAAAAGGCATGTTTATAGCGGCAATCCTTTTTAGCTTTATGTCACAAAACCAAGCCTTAGTGGCGTGGCTGTTTAAATACTTGAATGCCATTTATCAAGTACCTGATTTTACGAAAGTTACTTTATCACAAAGCCTTATTTATGTAGTTATCGTTGGTTCAATTATTTTTATTGTTCTGCAACTGCTTTCTATTATTTGGGCTTTACTAAAGTTTTACCAATTCAAAATAGAAAAAAATGACGACCGATTACACGCCACTATGGGGCTATTATCCAAAGTATCCGCCACCATTCCTTTAAAAAAAATTCAATTATACCGAATCAGTGAAAACCCAATACATAAACATTTCAAAGCACGAACCATAACCATCGAAACCGCAGGTGGAGTCAATACTGATAATGCTGGAATTGTTATGCGGTGGCTTGCTCCTTATATTTCGCAAGCTAAAATAAAACCTTTTATTTGCGAAATTGAACCAAAAATCAAACTTGCCACTGTTGACTGGCAACTTATTCCTTCTCGAGCCTGGAAAAGAGTGATAAAAAAATCCTTAATATCCCTAATGCTCTTTAGTGTTCTTGGTTATGGAATAACAT
>JALSIL010000117.1 GCA_026990095.1 Lysobacterales bacterium | reverse complement strand
TCAAAGCACTCTTTTGGAGTTGCAGGAAATAATAACACGTGTTTCGTATCGCCATGAGAGGCATAAGCGGCAGCCAATACATCAGATTGCTGTGTGCGTGTTGGCATGCCTGTTGAAGGTCCTGAACGTTGAATATCCACCAAAAACACAGGGATTTCAGCAAAATAAGCCAACCCTAAAAACTCACTCATCAAGGAAACACCAGGACCTGAGGTTGCGGTAAAAGAGCGTGCGCCATTCCATGCCGCTCCTATAACAATGCCAATGGCGGCTAATTCATCTTCGGCTTGTACGATGGCAAATTTATTTTTTCCTGTTATCTCATCTACACGGTATTGACGGCAATATTTTTCATAGGCTTCAATAACCGAAGTCGAAGGCGTAATGGGATACCATCCTGCCACAGTAACACCTGCAAAAACTGCACCAAGTCCTGTTGCTGTATTGCCTTCTATCATGATTTTATCGCCATTTAAGTCGCGGCGGTGTATGTTAAGGTCACAGGCATCGGCAAAATGCTCTTTGGCATAGTCAAACCCTAAACGCAACGCGTTGATATTGGGTTCAATCAATTTTGCTTTTTTGGCAAATTGTGTTTTGATGGATTCTTCAAAAACGCTAAAGTCCATCTCAAAAAGATAAGCTAACGCTCCCACATAAATAATATTTTTAAAAATCTGGCGCAACCGTGGGTCAGAATAGTTTTCATTGCAAATATTGGTTAATGGAATGCCAATGACCGTAATGTCATCGCGTTGTAAATGATCGGGTAAACGCCGTGATGAATCGTAAAAGAAATAGCCACCTGTTGCCAACTCATTGTAATCTTTAACAATGGTTTGACCATTGGTCGCCACCACAAAATCATAACCTTCACGGCGACCAAGGTAACCTTTTTCACTAACTCTTACTTCAAACCAAGTCGGTAAACCTTGAATATTGGATGGAAATATATTTTTAGCCGATACGGGTATACCCAAACGAAATACCGCTTTGGCAAATAAGTTGTTGGCACTAGCAGAACCCGAACCATTGATGTTAGCAAACAGGATAACAAAGTCATTGACCGCTTTGATTTTATTCATATTTTATTGCCCCGCTTTGGCTTCGTTTAGTAAAAATTTACGCATATCCCAAGCTCCTGTTGGGCAACGCTCGGCACACAATCCGCAATGCAGGCAGACGTTTTCATCTTTCACCATGACCCGTTTGGTTTTGAGTTCGCCTGAAACGTATAAATCTTGTTCTAAATTATCTGCTGGCATTTTTAAATGTTGACGCAGCAAGTCTTCTTCTTCATTTTCGACAAAATTAATGCAATTGGTTGGACAAATATCTTCACAAGCATCGCATTCGATACAACGGTCTTTTTCAAATACAGTTTGCACATCGCAATTTAAACAACGTAAAGTTTCGTTTAAACCCTGTTCCAGTGAAAAGCCTTTTTCTACCTCAATTTTCATGCTGCTTAATGCCAAATTGGTGTCCACATGTTCGACCACATGGCGTTTATCACTGGAAACTGGTGCATTGTATAACCAATCATGAAAACCCATTTTTTGGCTAATGAGTGTTGTTCCAGGATTAGGTCGGTCTGTGGTATCCTCTCCTTGGCAGTATTTATCAATAGATATAGCAGCTTGGTGACCATGTGCCACTGCTGTTATAACATTTTCAGGACCCCAAGCGGCATCGCCACCAACAAAAATATTGACTAATGATGTTTGGAAAGTGATTTTATCCACTTCAGGCATGTCCCAGTCGTTAAACTCAATGCCTAAATCACGTTCTATCCACGGAAAAGCATTCATTTGACCCAATGCCATCAACACATCATCGCATTCCATAAAGACATCGGGTTCTCCTGTTGGCACAAGCGTTCTTCGACCATTCTCATCGTATTTAGCTTTGACTAACTCAAATAACATACCAACCAGTTTGCCCTTTTCACAAACAAATGCTTTTGGCGTATGATTTTCATGCATCGGTATGCCTTCGCCTTGTGCATCTTCTATTTCCCAAGGCGATGCTTTCATGTCTGCTTTTGGGCTACGCACAACAATGCGAACATCTTTGCCGCCAATTCGTCTTGCAGTTCGGCAACAGTCCATGGCGGTATTACCACCACCTAAAACTAAAACTTTTTCACCAATTTCTTTGGTGTGCTCAAAGGCAACATTAGCTAGCCAATCAATGCCTAAATGCACATTTTTGTCCGCGTCTTGACGTCCATCCAATTGCGGTAAGTCTCTAGCACGCGGAGCTCCTGTTCCAATAAAAATAGCATCGTAGTCTTTTGCCATCATTTCTTTTAGGCTTTCTACCCTGTGTTTAAAATGCGTGCTAACACCCATGTCAAGGATGTAATTAACTTCTTCATCCAAGACTTCTTCAGGCAAACGAAAAGATGGGATTTGACTTCGCATAAAGCCACCGCCCTTATATTGCTCGTCATATAAGTCCACTTGATAACCCAATGGCATTAAATCACGTGCAACTGTTAATGAGGCAGGACCTGCTCCAATTAGGGCAATTTTCTTGCCGTTTTTTTGTTTTGGTATGTCAGGTAAACGGTGGCTGATGTCACTCTTATGATCGGCAGCCACACGCTTTAACCGACAAATGGCAACTGGTTGTTCCTCAACTCGCCCTCTTCGACAAGCTGGTTCACACGGTCGGTCACAGGTTCGTCCAAGCACGCCTGGAAAAACATTGGATTCCCAATTAATCATATAAGCATCATCAAATCGACCGGCACTTATCATGCGAATGTATTCGGGAACAGGGGTATGCGCAGGGCACGCATATTGGCAATCAACCACTTTGTGAAAGTAGTTAACATCTTTAATATCAGTTTCTTTCATGAGTTAAATTTTACCTAAAGCTTGTGCTTTTGTATAATGTTTATAATTAATTGTTAAAAAAAAACCTTAGAACTTTTTCTAAGGTTTAAAACTTTTATAACGCATGTTTCATTATTAATTAGTTAGATGACTTGTTTAATTTCTGAAAGTAAACTTTCTAAATTTTCAGCTAACGCACGTTGCGAGTCACCATGCTGTAACTCCATTATTTTTTGTATGCCTTGCCTCTCTAAATGCGATAAATCAGGGTGCCAAACCTCAAGTATAAACACTTTCCTTTCTTCTTCAGAGTGATTCCACGCTTCGTGCTCAAATGAGTCATCAAAAACCAACACCTTTCCTTCTTGCCACTTACGGGTTTCATTACCAACTCGAATAGCACAATCTTTTGGAATTTCCAAACCAAGATGTACAGTCAATTTTATATTCGATAAGCCGTAATGTGGTTTAATTTCAGCACCAGGTTGTAAAACAGATAAAAAAGCCTCAGGACCATTGCCAGATAACACGGATAAAGGCAATTGCTCTAATGCCGCCTTAGTATTCGGGCATTTACCTAACAATTTTTCGTTGTATTCGCCTGACTTTATCAAATGGATTGAAGACCAATCCAATGAATCAGCCAGAGCATCCAACTCTTGGTTTCCTGTTATTGCATTTTCAATATAAGGCTTCACCGATGTTTTATTATTATATAGAGAATTTAACTCTTCTCTTATGGCAAGCCAGTTATCTTCTAAGGCTTCAACCCAATTAAAGCTATTTGTGTCATAAAAGGGTTGCGGCTGAAGATCAGGAAAGACATGGTAAGTCGGTTTTTGCATAGAATCCGCATATTTAGGTGCTTGAATTCCATGGAAAGAATCCAAGAAATCATATAATCGTTTCTTTTTACTTTCATCAAAACCTAATGAAATTTCATCAATTGCCTGCTTTTGTTTATTATATCTAGCATCTCGCACAATATGGTTGGCAATTGTTGAAGCTTCAGAGATTAATGGTAATTCTTGTGGATTCATGTATGCATTTTTTAGGTTATCTGCACGATGAAACACATATTCTATAGCACGAGCCCCTAACTCTGCAGAAATTTTGTTAAGTGAAATGCCAAGTAATAACATATCCAACAGTATTTCAGGATGATCCAGATTATTTTCAATGGCATTATAAAACGCTTGTGAAGATTGGCTAAATTTCCCTAGTTTGTTTTTAACAATTCCTAGGTTTCGATTTAAGTTAATTTCATTGGGTTCAACGGCAAGTGCTTTTTCTAATGTCGATGCTGCCACTTCTAAATCTCCAGAATTAAACTCTGATTGAGCAATGACTGATAAACAAAAAACATCTTCAGGATTTTCTTTCAATACCTCTTTTGCCACCCCTACGGCTTGATCAAATTGACCACTTTGTAAATGTTCTTGAACTTCATTAACTGTTTTTGATTGATTATTCATAATATATATATAGTGCTTTTGGTTATTTAGTGAATATAACGAACCAAAACAAATCAAACATTTACCCAAATCACGATACACACAATTGACAACTAGAGTACAACTACAGAGTGACTAAGTGTGTGCAAAACATAATAAATAAATTGAATAAACATGTTTTAGCTTGTCAAGATTTGTCTTTTAAAGAAATACGAAAAATTCCTTATTCTGACTACTTAATAAATTTATCTAACAAAC
>JALSIL010000116.1 GCA_026990095.1 Lysobacterales bacterium | reverse complement strand
CTTAAATTTATAGTTATTGGCCGCTTGCCGCGACATTGAGATACCAAGTATCCAGATAATAACGTATCAGCCATGGTTTACCCAGTTCTGCGGCTAATTAGTAATGCTAAGGTGGGCATTCCCCCCCAAAATTATTGAACACATTTTTCAATAAAACCTATAATCGTTTCCGACATATGCCGTCGTTTAAAGTTATAGATGAAAAATTTGGGCAGATTGCAGTAAAGGAATAATAACAATCATATGACCACTTCATTACCAACAGGCACAGCAGAATATGAGGAAATCCATAATGGTGTTGCTATTACAGGGGTTTCTTACAATGAAAATGAAATTGAACAATCTTCTCAAATTGTTGCAGATATTTGCTTTGATCACTCTGGAAAGAAAAACTTTGTGAGCTACATAGCTTCTTTAACTGATACTGGCTTTAGTCCTGCAAAATTAGTGGTACCAAATATTAAAGACTGGCAGATTGGAGAGGGGTTTGCTGAGGCTTATATTACAGCTCATTTTTCGTGTGTTTTCCCGTGGTCAAATAATCGTGATCTTAAAAACCCCAATTCAAGTTTAACGGGTGCTGATATGGTGGGTTACCACAATGGTCAATTTTCCTTTGGCGAGGTTAAAACATCAGCCGAGCAAAAATCACCGCCACAAGTAACCTCAAAAAAAGATGATGGACTTAATACGCAGTTAAATAAACTATGTTCTGATCATGAGTTGCGTTGGGTATTGGTTCAATATTTATATCACCGCCAAAAAGACAACATTGAGTACAAAAAAGCTTGTGAAGCTTATTTGCAAAGTAAAACTAATTTTTACACCTTTGGTGTGCTGGTTCGTAGTACTACACCGATGCTAGATGATTGGAAGTATCTAAAAAAGCACCTTCAACCACATGTAGAGAATAAAGTTTTCCTTGTTGCTTTGTATTTGCCAGTTAACGATGGAATAAAAAAACTTCATATGTGCGTGTTGTCAAAGAAGGTTGGATCATGATTACTCGCGAAATTTTACAAAAAATAGATAGCCATTGGGCTATACAAGCCATTGGTGATGATCGATTGCGTCAATCTATTTTGCAGTATTCAAAAGCAAAATTAGTTAAGAGTGCTATTGGTAAACAATTATCTTTAAATTTAACGGATAATTTTAATGATGAAGATGCATTAAAGCGACTGGCAATGGCGTATGAAATGGTTGCTATTGAGGGAATGAATGACTTTATTCATCATACAGACAATGACGACTTAAGCGATCAATTTTTGGCTGGATCACGCCGAGCTTTTGAACTTAATAGAGTGTTAAAAATTCCAGAAAATAATGATTTAAAATTTATTTTTCACTTATTGCGCCTATCGGCATTGGCTTACTGTGGTGATTGTTGGACGGATTTACAGCATATATATGATGATAATTCAGTCAATATTAAAAATATATTATCTAGACAAGAATTAGAATGGGATCAACGAATTCTGTCCTGCTTATTCTCGTGTTGGGTGAGTTTGTTTAGGAAAAATTCTTGGAAGGATTTGAGTCGTATTTCTGACTCAATTTCAATGTTGAGACAAGAGCAAGAAAGGCATGAAGAGCTTTTCTTAAAAACAGACTCAAACAGTGAAAATCAAATGAAAGCGATGCGCTTAATGTCGCTTTATCATTGGGCAAAAGCTACTGAACTTCTATCTCTATATATGCTTCAAGGCGAGCCCGCTGATATTAAGGTTCAATTAGACAAACATTTCAATCTGGCAATTAGAATTGCTGCGGATGGTAGTGATGCTCAATTGGAAATATTATTACGTTGGTTACATGCTTCCGCAGAACAAATGGTCAATGGGTCAATTTGGTGGGTTGCTCGTACTATTAATTCAAAAGCGACACAGTTCATTAAAAACTTGTCACGTCAGGCACAGCCTCTTTTAGAGTTATTACCTCCTCAAAGAACGGCACTTAAAGAGATGGGTTTATTAGACCCTGCTAAAACAGCAGTCGTTATTGATATGCCTACATCTGGTGGTAAAACCTTATTGGCTCAATTCAAAATATTGCAGGCGGTTAATAATTTTGGTGAAACCAAAGGTTGGGTTGCTTATATTGCACCCACCAAGGCATTGGTGGGGCAGATTGTACGGCGTTTACGTAAGGACTTTTCGCCAATTGGTATTAAGGTAGAAAAGCTAAGTGGCGCCATTGAAATTGATGTTTTAGAAGAGGATATGCTGAATGATGCAGACAGCTTTGATATTTTGGTGGCAACGCCAGAAAAAATGCAATTGGTTTTGCGAAATCATAAAATAAATCGGCCATTATCTCTGCTGGTTATGGACGAAGCACACAATATTGAAGACGAAGGTAGGGGTTTAAGAATAGAGTTGTTATTGGCTACTGTAAAACAGCACTACCAAGCACAAGCAAATTTTTTATTGCTTATGCCCTATGTGGAAAATGCTAAGACACTTTCACGCTGGTTAGCCCATGATCGAGATGCAGGGTTGTCTATTAGTTTAAGTACCAGCCCTTGGCAACCTAATGAGCGAATTGTTGGTTTAGTGAAAAAAGAGGTAAGTGGTAGTGACTGGACAATTAACTATCAAACATTGATTACAAGCCCAAAAACCATACATTTAAAAGGTAAACACCAAATTGGTGGAGTAAGGCCTATTAAGGTGTCTCAAAGTGGGGCCAACTTATCTAAAATAGTGGCTGGTTGTGCTAGAATTTTTTCTAAACGTGGCACTAGTATTGTTATCGCAAAAACTAAGCCTAATGCTTGGAGTTCGGCGCGAGTTCTTTGTAAAAACATGAAGAACTTGGATGAAATTTCACCAGAAATTAAATTGGTACAAAACTATCTCAAAGAAGAAGTAAGTCCTGAATTTGAATTAATAGAGATGTTAAATAAGGGTGTTGGTGTCCATCACGGTGGATTGTCGGATGAAATAAAGTCTTTAATGGAGTGGCTAGTTGAGGAAGACAAACTAAAGATTTTATGTGCGACTACAACGATTGCCCAAGGTATTAATTTTCCTGTTTCTTCGGTATTTTTACAAAGCATTGAATATCCTTATGGCAAGAAAATGTCGTATAGAGAGTTTTGGAATTTAGCAGGTCGAGCAGGGAGGGTTGGTCAAGATAATATAGGAGTCGTTGGAATTGCTTGCGATAGTGATGAAAAAGAAGGGGAACTTATAGAGTTTGTTAAACAAAGTACCGGTGATTTGATCTCTCGATTAATTGCTATTTTGGATGAGTTAGAAAATCGTGGTGAGCTAAATAACTTGGAAAGCATGATGTATGCACCTCAATGGGAAGATTTCCGTTGTTATATTGCACATTTACTAAATGAAAAAAAGGAGTTGCAAGCAACCTTAAATGAGATGGATCAAATGTTGTCAAATACCTTTGGTTATAGTGAATTAAAAAGTTCTAATCCAGCTCAATCTGAGAAGTTACTGAAAGCTGTAAAAAAATACACCGAAAGCATCTCAAAAAACATGGGCAATGTAGCGCAAGCTAATATAACTGGGTTCTCAGTTGAGTCAGTCAAAAAAGCAATGACTGAAATCAATAAATTAGAATGTAAACTAACCCCTTCAGACTGGATGCCTGAAAGCTTGTTTGGGTCAACAGAAAGCAGGCTTCCTGATTTATTCAGTGTTATGTTTGAAATTGAACAGTTGAATTTTAGTCATGATGATGAACAAGGGAGAAAACAATCACGTATGGCAGATATAGCACAGGCATGGATTGCCGGTAAAACAATTCACGATATCGCAATTGACTTTTTTGAAGGTAGTGGCTCAAAAGAGATTTCTAAAGTTTATCAAGCAATTTACGGTAAATTGGCTAATGGTGGAACATGGGGGCTTTCTGCTTTAAGCCTGATGTCTGGATTGGACTTTGATGTTTTATCTGATACACAAAAAAGACAATTGAACTTAATGCCGGCAATGCTTTATCACGGCGTGAAAAGTGAAGAGTCAGTCCTTATGAGAATGAACTCTGTTCCAAGAAGTGTTGCTGAGTTACTTGGTGAAGAGTTTAAAAAGCAAGAAGAGAATCGAAATGTTTCAACGGCACGAAAATATTTAAAAAACTTAAACAATAGTGACTGGAAATCAGTCGCCTCACAGAGTAGATATTTGTCCGGTACCGATTGTAAAAAAGTATGGCAGATATTGTCTGGAGAACTGGAAGGAATGTGATTTATGAATTTGTATTGTAGATGGAAAGCTGATTGTCTTCCTTCGCAGGGCTGCCAAAGGTAGAGACTGTAGGGGTATCGAAACACTGCTATTGGCAGTATAAACTAAGGATAAAATCATAATCTAGTGAACAACTCTGCTGTTTATTCACCGCTCGCTCGGAGGGAGGCCTTTCTAACCCTCCCTCGGCAAAACCCCTCTTAAGCGGATGAACTATGAGGTGTTTTTAAATTAAACCCACCGATCTTTTCGAAATTCGCTGCGAGTCTGCTAGAATAGCAGCACATTTTGTAACTATATTAGCGTGTTTAGATTTTGCTTCAAATCGAGGCATTTTCGCACGGAGAG
>JALSIL010000115.1 GCA_026990095.1 Lysobacterales bacterium | reverse complement strand
CCCACATTTTTAGTCGATTCTTTAAGCTGCAACTGACCACCAATGGCTTTGGCAAGCTTCTGACTGATAAACAACCCTATTCCTGAACCCTTTCCATCGTTTTTATTAACCCTCTCCCAAGGGTTGAAAATATTGTTTTGTTGTGCCACATCAATCCCTATTCCGGTATCAGAAATTAAAAACTCATACTGCTCTTTAGAGACGTGACAACATATTTTTACTGAGCCATGATTGGAGTACTTAACCGCATTATTGAGTAAGTTGATTAATATTTGCTTGGTTCGAGTGACATCAATGTTAATGGTGCTGTTTTGGTTGCTGTTTGCACTAACTAGAATGTCTTTTGCTAGTGCCGCAGGTAAAATGGTGTCCACCAAAGAGCCGAGAAAATCCTCGACATTAATGGTCTCAATATGAGTTGACATGCTATCTACTTCAGTTTTTCCAAACAATAAGGTGTTTTCAATCAAGTGTTGCAAATAGATGGAGTTTCTGTGTATCACTTGTAAATTATGGTTGTTTTCATCCTCTTCTAATAACAGTTCACAATAACCAAGAATAGAGGTCAAAGGTGTTCCTAGCTCATGAGACAGCATAGCAATCAAAGTGGCTTTTTCTTGGTTTGATTTGTTTAATTTTTGTTTTGCTCGTTCCAGTTCTTGAGCTATTCGTTTGAATTTATTTTTAGAAATATTGTCTTCGTGAGCAAATTGCTGGTATTTTTGCGTGACTTGGAAAATTTCGGACTTATCAACAAATATTAGGTAGTTTTCTTTGTGTTTTTTTATGAAATAGATATTGCAAACACTGTTTTCACTCAAGTTATAAAAAGGAATTTCAAATTCTTCATTGTACATCTCAGGCAAAAAAACAGGCAAAACCTCAAGAACTTTTAACCCTTTTTTTGGAGGGCTTAACCCAAGTTGCTGGGGTTTTCCATACACGTGTTCGATTAATAAGTCATTGGTTAATTGCAAACAGAAAAAACCTTGCTTTTCCTTGTTTTGCAGAAGAAAATTTTTAACGACCTCTGGTATCATAATGAACTCAACAATAAAGATGCCAGTTTGGTAAATCCTGCTTCAACATTTTCACCTGTTTTGGCACTGGTTTTGTAAACCGCATAATTAAACTCTTTTAAAGAGTTGATTTCAGATTCTTTGATTACCCACTCATCAACTAAGTCACATTTGTTAATAAAACAAACCGAAGGAACTTGTTTTATTTCAGGCAAAGAGTTATTTATCGTTTCAAGAATTTTAAAAGACTCTGGCTCAGTTCCATCTAATACCCAAATAAGCCCGTGAACGCCTCTCATGTAGTGAACATAATGCCCATCTTGTTCAAAGCCTGCAATGTCCCAAATTACCAGAGAAATATCTTTGTTTTCCACGGTTAAATTTTTTGTTGAAATACTCACACCTACGGTTGTTTTGTATTTTTCGCCAAACTGCTTTTCTATAAATTGTTTCACAAGGCTGGTTTTGCCAACAGCAAAGCGTCCAATTAAACATATTTTTTTTGCTACTGACATTTTTTTTCTTCAAAGACCTTTTAAATTAAATTTGACACCCAACAATGATTTATTGTTCGTTTGATTAGTGACTGTACACTTCTTAACCGTTGTGTTTATGAAACCATTTTCCTTTAATGAAGAGCCGATAAGCTCTTTGACTGTATTTGCCCTTTTTAAAGAATAGTCATCACTTAATATGCCTGCACAATCACTGATTCCAATCAGTGTTAACTGCATTTTAATGCCTTTTTCCTCTAACAATTGTAAATTTTTAATAACAAAACCAAGTTGCGCTTCAATCAGGGCTTGGTTTTTTATATCAGGAATGCGAATAAAGACATTATTAATTTGATCGAAAAAAGGCGATAAATCTTCTTCTGGTTGGACTGTTGGTGGATTGGTTTTGACTAATGCTCCGTCATCAATGTGATTAACGCCATTGATTGAATAAAGCCGAGTTAATAATATTTGACTGTCTTCGTGGTTAATTTCTCCTGTTAGCGTAAGGAGTCCATTGTTAAAACGCGACTGAACCATTTGGTAATGAGAAAGAGCTTGATTAATTCTTTTTTGAACAATCGCTTCATCTAAAGAAGCATAAGGCTTGGTTACAAAAGTCACGGCATCATCTGATAATTTAGAGGTGTCTGCAAGCGGGTCAAGCAAACCATAAAGCATAAAACCGCCATCCTTTCGTTCAATTTTTTGCACGTAAAGTCCATCAATCGTTGAGCTTTTTTGCCAAATATTTTTTAGGCTCTGATTACGACTGTAGGACCAATAAGCAATGCCTGCAACCAATGCAATTAGCATTAAAATCCAGGGCAAGGTGTTGACCTCCTTTTGTTTATCAGAAAGGCTTTTTGTGACCAAATTTCTGCGAAGGAAATCATTGAGTTCCAAGTTGTTTTGGTAAGTGTCTTCTTGCAGCAACATTTCTGAATATTCTGCATGAATATTTTCTATTATTTCTTGAAACCTTTGTTTTAAACGCTCTGTTGGATTTCCTTTAACAACCGCTGCAAGATATACTTTGGGACCTGTGGCAATAATAAAGTTTTGGTTTTTTATTTCAACACTTTGCAGGTGGGCATCCTCAGAGTCGAAAGAATCTTCTATAAAAGACTGGATGGCAGTTAACATTGCCGAGATGGCATTGTTGTCTTTTAGCAAATCATCTGACCCAGCGTGTTCAATCAATAAACCGTTGTCTTTGTTAATCAAAAATATATCCGTTACTTGGTAGCGGATGGTTTTTTGGAATAGCATTTCTGGGTAGGTGATGCCCGCTTTTTTAGCTTGCCATCGCCACTTTAAGGATTTAATCGAAAAATCTTGTTCTATGGCTCGATTAATATCAGATACAAACTGCTTTATGCTATTGGTAACCGTTTTACGTATAAGTTGTCCCATAATGGGCAACAAAGCATCGATAATGGATTGTTTGCTTTCTGAAAAAGCACGCAATACGCCTTTTTTTATGGGTTTTTCTAATGCATGTTCTAGCTGAGGGTCTGTTTTTTGCGAGCGCTTGATGGCACTCGAGAGCACCTTTGCCACTTCATCGGTAAATTGCTCTTCTGATAACAGTTTGCTTTTAAGTTGATTAAGAACCTCAAGCTCTTCTTTTAGCAAAAGAGACTTTAATATGTCGCGTTCTTTGCTCATGTGAAAGGACTTAGTCTGCCAACTTTGTTGCCATATCCGTTAGGAGTTGAGCCAAGTCTTTTCTGTGGCTGGCTTTGTTATCCAGTTTTTGAATTTCCATTTGCAGTTGATTGACTAAATCAGATTCGGTTTCAATGATTTTAGCATTCAGTGTCGACTCCAGTTTATTGAGTGCTTGGGTTTGTTGTTGCTCTAATTGTGAATTGTCGGCACTAAGTTCTTTATTGGATTGACTTATTTGTTCTTTTATTTCTTTGTTTGTTTTGTCAACTCTCTGTGCTAATTTTTCAATTGAATTCATCAGATTTTTTTCGAGTGCCGCAAACCTTTTTTCAATGAGGTTAATTTGCTCCCCAAATAGAATGTCTCGGATTTGATCAACTGAATTAGGAGGAGTTGTTTCTGTCTTTTTTGTACTCATGTGTTTATGTTTCATTTTGATTGATTAGTTTATATCCTTGGTGATAAATTGATACTAATTTCCATCCATAGGTACCATTTAACAGGAGTTTTTTGCGCAATCGACTGATGTGGGTATCAACCGTTCTGGTATTAATGTCTGAACTTTTTACCCAAATTGATTCCAGTAGTTGGTCTCTGGATATCAAAGCACCTTCATTGTAAAAAAAATACAGGGCTAATTCAAACTCTTTGTTTGTCAGGGAAACATTCACACCATCATAAGAGACAACATTAGCCTTTTTGTTAAAGGTGTAAGGGTCAGACTGTAAGTCTTTATTTTCGTTGTCCACAAGCCTTCTAGTGACCGCACTTATTCTGGCTTTTAAAATGCCTTCACTAACTGGCTTAACCATATAATCATCGGCTCCATCTGTTAGTGCCGTTACAATGTCATCTTCTGTGTTTCGAGTGGTTAAAAAGATAACAGGAATGTTGTCGTATCGGCTTGCCTTTAACCAGTGCAATACATCCAAGCCTCCCACTTTGGGCAGGTTCCAATCTATTAATAATACATCGGGTACATTAAACGGGATTTCTTTGATTAAATCTCTGGCTTTATCAAAAACCTTACACTCATAGTTATCCAACCACAAAGCGTATAATTCTGATTGATCCGTGTCGTCTTCTAAAATATATATCTTCATATCTCTCTCATAATATTATTTATATATTGAACAGCAATGTTACTTTGTTCCTTACAATTTTTAACATTGTTACACTAACAGGTTGATATTACAACAAATAAATAAAAGTTGCAGGCTCTTCACCGCTTATGTGAGTAAAAAAAGGATACGAGTTCAAAATTAACTCGTTGTATTATAAGGTTTCTAACAACTTTATAAGCAGAAGAATAAATGAGCACAAGTATCCCCAAACCTATTTTAGGAATAAACACCCAAGTAGTCAACACAATTCAACAGCAAGAATCAG
>JALSIL010000114.1 GCA_026990095.1 Lysobacterales bacterium | reverse complement strand
TCTGCGTCCAGTGACATCTTCAGAAAACCCCAGTATTTTATGATGAGGAGAAATTGCTTGATAGTTTGATGCAAAATAACTTTTGCCTTCGGCACGTTGATTCATATCCACCATGATTTGTTCGGGTGCTTGAAGATTTTTTAACTTTCGGGCATATATAGCATACTCTTTGCCCGCATCAAAGCGGGAATAATACCAATAATCATCAATTTTATAAGGCACGGAGACTTCTTTTTGTGGTAAACGAGCAATCATTTCTTGATAAAGTTCTTCAATTAAAGGCTCTTGATTCTTTAAAACAGCATCGGTATAACTGTTTTCCTTGTTCAAGTAATCAATTATTTCAGGGTCTTTGCGTTTATCATCGCGTAACCAATGGTAAGGATCATAACGTTTATTGCCATGCTCTTGATGGTAGTAGGGAACTTTTTTTGCAACGGGTGCTTTGATAATGTGATTTGTTTTATTCATTGGGGAACAACCTACTTGAGATAAAATGGTAAAAAAAATGATGATATATTTAAACATAACGCCTCTGTTTTAAGCTACAATTAGCTTTTAAATTTGTGTAGATTATAGTGAAAATGAAAACAAAATCCATAACAATTCTATTTATCCTTCTTCTTAGTTTGCCTGTATTTTCAAAAGTAACGCTAATACACAACATTAAAGGCAACACCATCAATCAGGGAACGAGAACAACTTTTAGTGCCATAGCTTTCCAGGACAATAAAATAGTGGCTATCGGTGATGGCCCAACTTTGATTAAAAACTACAAAAACGCCAAAATAATTGATGGCAAAGGCAAAGCCATATTACCGGGTTTACACGATGCTCATGCTCACATAATGGGTTTTTCTCGCTTACAAAATCAAGTGGATCTCGCAGGCGTAACAAGCTTAGAAGAATCTTTGGAAAAAATTAAATTTTATGCTGAAACCCATCCAGAACAAGAATGGATACTCGGACGAGGTTGGAACCAAGTATTGTGGCATGGCAAGCAGTTTCCAACCAAACAAGACCTTGACAAACTCGGAATTGACCGTCCAATTTGGCTCAGACGTGTGGATGGTCATGCTGGCTGGGCAAACTCTCTTGCCATGCAACTAGCAGGCACTGCAAGTATCGAGAAAGAAGTGCAAGGAGGAGAAATTATACTGGATAAAAATGGCGTGCAAACTGGAATCTTTGTTGATAATGCTATGGATTTAATTCAAAAAGAAATTCCACAAGAAAGCGCCTTTGATACCATTGATACCATGCTTGGTGGACTAAAATACCTCGCTTCATTAGGGTTAACTTCAATTGATGATGCAGGAATTGAATACCAAACCTATAACGCTTACAAATTACTAGCCAAAAATAAACTCATGCCCATTCGTATAAATGCAATGGTGGCTTCTTGGGATAAAAATTTAAATAAAATGCTCAAAAAACCCGTTCATGATAAAAATGGCTTTTTACAAATTCATGCCATCAAGTATATTTTTGATGGAGCTCTTGGTTCACGCGGTGCTGCCATGCTCAAACCCTATAATGACAGAAGTGATTCAACTGGCTTAATCGTTCAAAGTGAAGATTTCATCAAAAAAACGGCTTATGCTCATGCCAAAGACGGTTGGCAAACCGCCATTCACTCAATAGGTGATGCCGCCAATCACATGGCATTGAACATTATGGCAGACAAACGAGCCAACACGAAAAACAATCGAAACCGTGACGAACATGCACAAGTTATTAGCCTTGATGACATTCATTTATTCAAAGAAAACAATATAATCGCATCCATGCAACCCACTCATGCCACTTCTGATAAAAACATGGCAGAAGACAGAATTGGCAAAGAGCGACTAAAAGGCGCTTATGCTTGGCAAACATTGATTAAAGAGGGAGTAGTCATTGCTGCTGGTTCTGATTTCCCTGTCGAATTACCCAATCCATTTTTTGGCTTGCATGCAGCGGTAACGCGTCAAGACAGAAACAACCAACCCAAAGGCGGTTGGATTCCATCTGAAAAAATGACTTTAGAACAAGCCCTTGCATCATTTACCATAAATGCAGCCTATGCCAATCGCCGTGATAAGGAACTGGGTAGTTTAGAGCCAGGAAAACTGGCTGATTTTATTATTGTTGACCAAGATATATTTGCAATCAACCCACAGGATATTTGGAAAACAAAAGTCTTACAAACTTGGGTTAATGGTCAGTTAGTTTTTGAAAATAATTAGAAAATATCTCTTGAAAAAAATATTCATGTTCCTATATTACTGTTGTCAAATGCCGAAAGGGTTTGATAGAGAAAATTTTAAACGCTTAGGCTCACTAATGAGGTAAGCACACAAATATTGCTTAAACAATAGGAGAATATTATGAACTTAGATTTAACCCCTTTATTCCGCACATCAGTTGGATTCGATCGCATGGCTCAAATGATGAACCAAGCACATAGGATAGACCAAAACAATGCGTCTTATCCTCCTTATAACATCGAAACACTGGATGAAAACAAATACCAAATCACTCTTGCCTTAGCAGGTTTTACTCAAGATGATTTAGACATTACCAGCGAACAAAATATCTTAGTCGTTCGTGGCAAAATAGAAAATGAGGTTGAACGCAAATACCTTCATCGTGGTATTGCTACACGCTCATTTGAGCGCAAATTCCAACTTGCTGACCATGTCAAAGTGACATCAGCAAACATGGAAAACGGCTTACTTCATATTCAGTTAATGAAAGAAATTCCTGAAGCCATGAAACCTCGAAAAATTGAAATTAATAACAACAACCACGCTTTAGAAACTTCTAAAGAGGGAGCAACAGAAGAAAAAACAAAACCAGAAATCGTTAAAGATAATGTTGCTTAATCGTTAATTTCAAATCATCTACTAATTTAAAGCCCTCAAATTGAGGGCTTTTTTTAAACTTTTAAACAAACTTGTTGCCTATAAGTCGACAACAAACTATGATTTACCTATGAAAAACAGATTTCTTCACCTTTTGATGATTTGGATAGCACTGCAATCCACTGTTGCAATGGCTGACTTTTATCAACCCCATCATAGTGAAGAAGAGCATATTCAAACGATTAAAACTCACAGCACATTGACTGAAGATGAATTACTATCGCATCAACCTAACTTCAAAGATATTAATCACTCCTGCCATCATTTTTGTTCGGTCAATACCATGACTTTTATTGAATTAGACTGCCTTTTTACCCAAAATTTTCAACTCTCTAAACAGCTTGAGACAAATTTCAGAAACAAAAATCACCTCTGGATTATTTTACCCAAAGATTTGCGCCCTCCAATTGCCTAGTTTTTAATTTAAGACCACCCTGTACAAGCAGGAAATATTTAATTTAAAAAATAGGAAACTCAATGAACAAAATACAACGCAGCAAAATCGCGTGTGTTTTTGTGCTATTTGCACTAACGCAACTAAGCCATGCACAAAACAGCGATGATTTTAACTGGCTAAGAGCCAAAATAGAACAACACCCCGATATCATCGCGGCAAAAGCCCAATGGCAAAGCAGCAATTATCAGGCGACTTTTAATCAACAACCGCTTTATAATCCAACGCTTGAATCGGATTATGAACGAGAAGGCAGTGGTAACAATTTTTCAGTTGGTCTTTCACAAACTTTTGATAGAAACAATAAGCACGCAAACCTGCAAGACATTGCAAACTTGCAAAAAACAGCAGCAAAATTTAACTATCAGCTTGCTTTATTAAATAAAATATCCCAAGCATTGCTGGCAATAAATAACTACCAAGCCACTAAAAAACAAGCTCTTTTACTGCTGCAACAAGAAAAGCAATTTGAAACTTTATTAGCATTAGTCAAAAATCGGGTAAAAAATGGCGACTTAGGTCAATTGGATGCCGAGTTGGCTTATTTGAGCCTTTCTCAAGGTTTTGGACAAAGTGCTAAAATTGAAGCCGATTTAAAAACCAGCCAAGCACAACTCAGTGAACTTATTGGTCAATGGCAACAGCACAATTTTAACAGTTTATCCATCTCTCAAGAACAGCTCAAATACAATGATGAGCTACACAAAAACCATCCACAAGTAAAAGTCGCTTTCACCCAATGGCAACAAGCCGAAAGTCAGGCAGAATTGGCAAAAAAATACAAGAAAAACGACCCAAGTTTTGGCATCTTTGCAGGAAAAGTAGCCAATGCTAATTTATTGTCTTTGAATTTTTCCATGCCATTAAATCTTAGGCGTAATTTTGATTCGGCTTATTTAGCAGCCACGCAACAAGTCGAGGCAGCAGAATCCAATTATTTAGCCGCCGTTCGCCAACAAAAATACACCATTCAAGCCAGTTATGAAGCCTTAAAATCCTTTGAAAATCGTTATAACAAATGGCAAAATCTCATGCAAGGACGTGATAATAATCTAGCAAAATTGCTGCAAAAACAATGGCAACTCGGTGATATTAGCACCACCAACTATTTGCTCACTTTGCAACAAAGAACCCAAGGTCTGCTGGCTGGAATTGAGCTAGAAAGACAGTACCAAGCTGCCATCATTAACTACTTAACTGATACCGCTCAAATAGGTATCACATCGTATTCAGA
>JALSIL010000113.1 GCA_026990095.1 Lysobacterales bacterium | reverse complement strand
TGTTTCATTGTGTATTTTATTGAGTGAAAATTGAATTTTAAGCTTACCCCCCCACCATTAAAATGTCAATCAAGTTGTCAATTTAATTTATAAAAGCATACTAGATATTCAATACAAATGATTTGTGGCGTTACAAACCTCGGTTTTTTCCTTGTAAATTTAAACTAAAAAATATCCCATGTTGTTTTTAAAAAAAAATGTTAACGTATTCACCAATGAACTGGGTGGAATTCAATTTTGATGCACTAGGATCCCAACAAGAAAATATTAACTATACTAAATTGAGGAGTAGAATAATGACAGAGACTTTTTATGATGTCATGCGGAGACAGGGGATTACCCGTCGAAGTTTTTTAAAATTTTGTAGTCTAACTGCAGCAGCAATGGGTTTAAGTCCAGCTTATGCAGCAAAAATTGCTGATGCGATGGAAAACAAACCGCGAATACCTGTGCTTTGGCTACACGGACTTGAGTGCACATGTTGTTCTGAGTCTTTTATTCGTTCTGCCCACCCTCTGGCTAAAGACGTTATTTTATCTATGATTTCTCTGGATTACGATGACACGATTATGGCAGCAGCAGGGCACCAAGCTGAGGCAATTATTGAAGAAACCATTGAGAAGTACGACGGTAACTTTATTCTTGCTTGTGAAGGCAACCCTGGGTTAGAACAAGAAAGTACTGGTGGTATGTCTTGTATTATTGCAGGCAAACCCTACACTGAACAGTTACGTTATGCTGCAAAACACGCTAAAGCCATAATTTCTTGGGGCTCTTGTGCTTCTTGGGGTTGTGTGCAGGCCGCTTCACCCAATCCAACGGGAGCGACACCGATACATAAAGTGCCCGATTTGGGCAATGCACCTATTATTAAAGTTCCTGGTTGTCCACCTATTGCTGAGGTTATGACTGCGGTAATTACGTATATGCTCACCTTTGAACGCTTACCTTCTTTGGATCGCCAAGGTCGCCCTAAAATGTTTTATTCACAACGCATTCATGACAAATGCTACCGTCGTGGTCATTTTGACGCAGGTCAATTTGTTGAAAAATGGGATGATGAAGGAGCAAGAAAGGGTTATTGCTTATACAAGATGGGTTGCAAAGGACCAACTACTTATAACGCTTGTTCCACCATTCGCTGGAATGGAGGGTTATCATTTCCAATTCAAGCAGGTCACCCTTGCATTGGCTGTTCAGAAGATGGTTTTTGGGACAAAGGTGGTTTTTATAACCGCTTATCAGGCATTAATCAATTTGGTGTTGAAGAAAATGCCGATAAAGTTGGCATAGGTGCCGCCACAGTTGTCGGTGGTGCAATTGCTGCACACGCTGCCATATCCGCCCTAAAACGATCACAAAACAAAGGAGACCAAGCATAATGAGCATTATCCAAACACCAAACGGTTACACACTCGATTCATCAGGAACACGACACATTGTTGATCCAGTTACCCGCATTGAAGGACACATGCGAGCCGAAGTCAATATTAATTCTGACAATATTATTACCAATGCCGTTTCTTCTGGAACAATTTGGCGAGGATTAGAGGTTATACTTAAAGGCCGCGACCCACGTGATGCGTGGGCATTTGTACAGCGTATTTGTGGCGTTTGCACAGGTACACATGCACTAACTTCGGTTCGAGCGGTAGAGGATGCTTTGAAAATAAACATTCCAGAAAACGCCAACAGCATACGTAACATTATGCAACTTTCTTTACAAGTTCACGATCACTTGGTGCATTTTTATCACTTGCATGCGCTAGACTGGGTTAATCCAGTTAATGCATTAAAAGCCGATCCAAAAGCAACTTCTGCTTTGCAACAGCAAGTTTCTCCGCATCATCCAAAATCATCGCCTGGTTATTTTCGCGATGTGCAAAATCGTTTAAAGAAATTTATCGCATCGGGACAACTTGGACCGTTTAAAAATGGGTATTGGACCAACCCAGCTTACTTGCTTCCACCAGAAGCCGATTTGATGGCAGTGACGCATTATTTGGAAGCCCTAGATTTTCAAAAAGAAATCATGAAGACTCGTACTATTTTCGGCGGCAAAGACACCCATCCGAACTGGACTGTTGGTGGCGTTCCTTGTCCCATTAACATGGATGACACTGGAGCAGTTGGTGCCTTAAACATGGCGAGCTTAAATCAAGTTCACCAAATCATTAAAGACACCAAAACATTTATAGATAATGTCTATATCCCAGATATTTTAGCTATTGGACAATTTTATAAAGGCTGGTTGTACGGTGGCGGAATATCTGGTTCAAATGTTTTGGCTTATGGCGATATTCCTGATAGAGCCAATGATTATTCTGCAGGCAACTTGATGATGCCACAGGGAGCAATCATTAATGGTAAACTAGATGAAGTCCATCCAATTGATTTACGCGACCCTGATGAAATTCAAGAATTTGTACCGCATTCATGGTACAAATATCCCAATGGCGTCAAAGGCCTTCATCCTTGGGATGGCATCACCGATCCTGACTTTGATGTTAGTTCAGCAAAAGGTACAAAACACAATATTGAAGAACTTGATGAAGCTGCTAAATATTCATGGATTAAAGCACCGCGTTGGAAAGGCCACGCAATGGAAGTTGGACCGTTGGCTCGATACATTGTAGGTTATGCACAAGGACATGAATATTTTACCGAGCAAATTAATTTCACCCTTAAAACATTAGATGTCCCTCTTGAGGCTTTGTTTTCCACATTGGGTAGAACAGCCGCCCGTGCCTTGGAAGCACAGTGGGCTGCCGATCAACAATTGTATTTCTTTGATAAATTAATCCAGAACATAAAAAATGGAGACTCAACAACCCATGGTGGTGAAATGTGGGATCCAAACGACTGGCCTGCTGAGGCCAAAGGTGTTGGTTTTTCTGAAGCACCTCGTGGCGGCCTTGGGCACTGGATTAAGATTAAAGATAAAAAAATTGAAAACTATCAGTGTGTTGTGCCAACGACTTGGAATGGCTCGCCACGTGATGAAGCGGGTAATATTGGTGCATTTGAAGCATCCATGATGAATACCAAAGTTGAAGTTCCTGAAGAGCCCGTTGAAATCCTGCGCAACATTCACAGCTTTGATCCGTGCTTAGCGTGTTCAACGCATGTTATGTCTGAAGAAGGTGAAGAATTGGTCAAGGTTACAACAGGCCCAATAGGATCATAATGGAGGTATAGTTATGTCTACTAAGACAAAAAACGAACAATCGGTTTATGTGTATGAAGTTCCAGTGCGTTTATGGCACTGGATTAACGCACTAGCGATTACTGTACTGGCTGTCACAGGGTACTTAATCGGATCACCTCTATCGAGTTTGTCAGGAGAAGCTTACGAACATTTCCTTATGGGTTATATACGCTTTGCCCACTTTGCTGCAGGTTATGTTTTTATCATTGGTTTCATTGGCAGAATATATTGGGGTATTGTTGGTAACTCTCATGCAAAACAGATATTTTTACCCTCTTTCTTTAGTGGTCAGTTTTGGAAAGAAGTGTGGCATGAAATAAAGTGGTATTTATTTATGGTGAAAGAACCTAAAAAGTACACGGGTCATAATCCATTAGCAATTGTGTTTATGCATGTATTGCTGGTATGGGGAACTGTTTTCATGATATTTACAGGTCTTGCGCTTTATGGTGAAGGAGCAGGACTTGACAGTTGGCAGTTCACATGGTTTAGTTCATGGATTATCCCTTTATTTGGGCAATCACAAGATGTCCACACCTTTCATCATTTAGGTATGTGGGTAATACTTATCTTTATTATGATACATGTTTATGTTGCTTTTCGCGAGGACATTATGTCAAGACAAACACTAATCAGCACAATGATTAGTGGCTGGAGAACCTTTAAAGATAATCGAAAAGATTAATCAATAAAACAATACTTTTTACTTATTAAAATACGAGCCATTTAACTATGGTTCGTATTTTTTAGCTTAAACAATTAGTTTTTTGCCCATTTAATACCTATCAGAGACCTTTGCATAATTCTGGGGCTATGGAATAAATATTGGATAATGTGATATTAATTTAATTAATGAGTCTTTGCAATGGTATTCTTATTTTTTGCTGATGGGTTTTTATTTCAAATAATGAATATAATCCATATCATTTCCCAATACACGAATCACTTGAATGGTTGAATTTTTAATTTTGTAAAACAGGATTTGCTCATTAACCTGGTATTTTTTGTATCCTTTCCTTATTGCATCTATATAGACATCAACCTCAAGGTTTGATGCGATAATATTTAAAGCCGTAGCAATTTCTTCAAGATACTTGTCAGCTTGTACAATTCCAAAGTTCTCAAATGAATACAACCAGATAGAAATCAGATATTGTTTGGCTTTGTGTTGCTTATGAATTTTTAGCATTTAAAGCCAATTGACGTGCTTCATTTTTAATATCATTCATATCAAGAATACCTGCATCACCACTTTGCTCAGAGCTGTACCCCACTATTAAGACAGGTGCTTAGTAGAATCTTCATTTCATTTAAGCAGCCAATTTTTGGCTAAATTCATCATACATCAAATTTGGTATTGTACCCAAATTTTGATGTATTCTTTGCGAATTAT
>JALSIL010000112.1 GCA_026990095.1 Lysobacterales bacterium | reverse complement strand
TGAATTTCATCACCTTTTTGTTTTGAAGTGGCAGACTTACGCACCATATTGTCCATAAATGCCATTGCTTTAACCAAATTTGATTTGCCAGCAGCATTCGCACCATAAATTACAGCACTACTGGATAAAGCAATACTATTTGCAACATCTGCAATAAAACAATTTTTTGTTTCACCTTTTGATTTAACCAAGCTTAACGTTTGTTCTTGTTTAATGGAGCGGTAATTTTTTACAGTAAAATCGATTAGCATATTGGTATCCTCTTTTCTCAGTAGCTATATTACTTGATTTTATAAATTGGACAATATAAACAATCATTATATTCAAACAAACTTATATATTTGACAATATATGTCAATTATATAGGTTTATTTGATGTGTTTATGTAGATTTATTAGAAATTTTGTCAATATCCAACTTAAATTATTACTCACTCGAATACTTTTAACCTGCTTATATAAAGCATTAGGTTTTCTCTACCAACCCATAATAAATATATTTAAGGTGGCTATTTAAGGTAGCTGTCCCGTTTATAACTTTGAAATTACAATAGTTCCTGCCAGATCCCTTTTGGAATCACCCCAATACTCTTTTATTTATTCGAAACCATTACTAAATAGTTCATCTCTTCCATAAACAATATATCCAGTAACATTATCTATATTATTTAATGTTACCCCTGTCCCACCTAAAATAATATCATCTATGTTATCTGAATTAAAATCACCTGCAGCTGTTGGTCTTATAACCGTTGCAAATACCTGAGATGCTATGCTTTTAATTTTAAAACCATTGCTCCCATTGATTGTATTAAGGTCTAAGGAACTCATGAAAACTTGATTTGATCCAAATAATACATAACTAACGGGATAATTTACTGGATTCATTGGTTCTATCTCCACAGCACCTATTATTAAATCATCAATTCCGTCATGATTAACATCTCCAACTTTATTTGCTTCTTTACCAAAACGATCAAACTCACTTATACCACTAACAGTAAAACCATTATTTCCATTAAGGGTAGTTAAATCAAATTCACTTGGCCAAGGTTGGCTGCTACCAAAGATTAAATATGCAGAACCGCTATCAGCCCCATTGTTATCAGCAAAACTAGCTCCTAAAACAAAATCATCAATCCCATCATTATTAAAGTCTCCAGCACGATTTATTGAAGTAATTTCAAAATTATCAACGACAGAATCAATACTATTTAATATAAATCCATTACTTCCATCAATAAGTGAAAGATTAAAATTACTTAAAAACCCTCCAATTTTTCCAAAAATTATATAATTGTGAGCAAAACTATTGCCATTAATATTAGTTACAACCCCAGAACTAAGGCTTATATCACTTACACCATCACCATTTATATCTCCCAATGAATTCAAGTCAAGACAAATTTGATCCCCATTATTAATACCCGTTATAGAAAAGCCATTTGAACCATTTATTGAGGACAAATTAAAGTGACTAGAAAAGGGAGCAGTGCTTCCAAAAATTATATAACAATGCCCCTTGGCTAATGAATCAGTAGTTGGTGCACCCAACATAATATCATCAATACCGTCATTATTTATATCTTCTATAAAACTCACAACACTTCCCAAATTGTCGGATGAATTTAGGCCATTGACTACAAAACCGTTATTCCCATCTAAATTAGCTAAATCAAAAACAGCAGGAAAAGCACTATTTTTTCCATAAATTATATAAGAAGAACCAGAACTCAAACCATTAGCATTACTTTGTGGTGCACCCAATAATAAATCATCAATTCCATCATTATTAATGTCGCCACCTATATGGGAACTTGACAAATAATCGTTATCATTGAGGCCATAAATGATAAATCCATTCAACCCATTTATAGCAGATAAGCTTACAATACTTGGAAATCCTTGATTGGAGCCAAATAACACATAAACAGCACCTCTATTGACTCCATTCGTATCATTACCTGGTACCGCAATTAATATATCTGCGATTCCATCTGCATTTATATCTCCTATTGGAGTTGGTATTCCAAAATCGTCAGTTGAATTTCCACTGATAACAAATCCATTTTCTCCATTCAAATTGGCAAGTTCAATAGTCGGCGGAAATTGTGCAAGGACAAAGTTAACATGAAATGCAAGTAAAATAAGTGTAATTTTCTTCATGAAATTCAATCCTAAAAAATGAGACTAGTAAATTATACTATATTTTTTTCTATTTTTCTATTTTTCCATTTATTTTGTTAATCCTTAGATTCGTATAATAAGTGCAACTCCTCCTAGAGCAACTTTTAGGGTAACATTTAAGTCTTGATTTAAAATCAAGATTTGCTAAATGCACCACGGGTATGATAGTATTTAAATAAATCTTGGATTCAAACTTCACTAAAAATTTTCAAAACCATGAATAAAAATAAGATCTGGTGAGACCACGCAGCTAATTGACACACTGTCCACATTGTTTCCTGCCAATTGTCCCTGCTCATTGCTCAATGTGCATTGTTGGTGCGGGTTTCGCGGTTGGTTTTTGATGCTAACGGTATAATTACTCATGTCATCTATTGGTGTTGCAAAAACAAAAGAACCCTCTTGGGTCAGGGTCAGATCATCACCACTGTTGTTTTGCAAAACCAATTCATTGCCCATTACTAGACCTGTTACTGTTCCCCCGATTGTGTATTGATTGGTGGTACATTGAAAACTTCTCAATGTATTCATACTAAAGACAGTGCCTGATAGATTTTCAGTACAGGTTTGGTTGGGCGAAGTGGGTTGAGGTGAAATTAAATCAATACTGTAAGTAGATCTGTCATCGACTTTTGTTGGGAAGGTTTTGATTTCGGCTTCGGTATCTAACACCAGATTGTCACCCAAATTATTGGTGACTTCGATGCTATGTCCTGCTGCCAACCCAAATACCCTGACACTTAAATCATACTGCATGGTCGTACAGGTGACATTGATGGTGACATCAGCACCCAGAATAGTACCCATTTCTGGGTCATCGAACACACAGGTCTGAATAGGCCTGTGGGGTTGCTGTGTTATTGAAACATCATAACTTGAAGTATCGGCCAAATTGGACAATATTTGAGTGCCATCACTGGTAAATTCAATGGTGTCATTGCCATTGGACAAAATCAGCTTGCTACTGCTTATAGTTGATTCAAAACCAGTGACATTTATTTTTAAATCATAACGACTGGCAACATTGATGATATAGGCTGCTCCATCGTCTATCCAGTTATTGTCATCACCTTTTGCACCAATGAGTGCTCTGTTTCCTGACAGTGCCACACTGCTGCCAAAGAAATCACTGGCTGCACCATCTGTTGCTGTTAACTTTTGACTTTCAAACCAGTTAACGCCATTAAATTCAAACACATAAGCAGCACCCGCATTGGTTCCATTTTCATTGTCACCTTTAGCAGCAACAAGCATACGATTACCAGAAATACTGACAGACTGACCAAAGTCATCAAAGTGTTCTGCATTGGCTCCAGCTGTTATTTTTTGTGAGTAATCCCAATTGGGATCAACATAATGGTAAATATAAGCTGCACCTATATTTGAACCCATAGTATTTTCCTTATCTGGAGCACCTACCATTGCCCAATCGCCTTCTAAGCTCACACCAAAACCAAATTGATCACCTGCATTGATCTCTGCTGGCAATAGTTTAGGTTGTTGCACCCAAATATCATTTGTCACATCATAATGAAAAATATAAGCAGAACCTGCCGTACTGCCATTGTCATCATCTGACCATGCTCCAATAATGGCTTTGTCTCCATCAACAGCCACACTGATGCCAAAAGAATCACCAAATGCCCCATCTGAAGCCAGCAGTTTTTGACTTTGTTGCCACATCGAACCATCATAGTCAAATATATAAGCAGAACCTGCATTAATTCCTGAAGGCACATCATCAAATTGAGCACCTATGATTAGTCTGTTTCCTGATAAATTGACTGCTGCTCCAAAAAAGTCTCCTGAAGCGGCATCACTGGCCATTAACTTTTGACTTTCTAACCACATCGAACCATCATATTCAAAGACATAAACAGAACCAGAAGAAGATTCTCCTTTAGCACCAATGATTAAATTTGTACCCTCTAGACTAACAGCCGACCCAAAAAAATCTCCTGTCGTGGCATCACTGGCAAAGAGTTTTTGGCTAAAGACCCAATTGCTGTTCACATAGTCAAAGACATACACAGCGCCAGCATCAATCCCTAAATCTTGATCCCTGAAAGCACCCACTACCGCTGTTTCACCAGAAATACTGACCATATCCGCAAAATTATCATTGAGAACGCCATCACCAGCAATCATTTTTTGTTCTTCAGCCCAACTGCTGCCATCATAGGCCACAACATAAGCAGAACCAGCCCTTGTAGCCATTTCATCATCACCATAAGCACCAATAAGAACTTTATTGGGGGTCATAGTCTCTCTATCTAATGCAACTGCGATGCCATAGGCCTTGTTAAAATTTCCACCATCAGCTGGTAGTAATTTTTGAGTCTCAACATAAGCATCCACACCATTAAAATCAAAAACATACACGGAACCTAAATTATTGGCAATGCCCGAAATATCATCTTGATA
>JALSIL010000111.1 GCA_026990095.1 Lysobacterales bacterium | reverse complement strand
CTAAAGTACATAGGTTGGTGTTTGACTAAAGCCGGAGCTGTCATCCTCGCGAATACGGGAAAAATACATATGGAGTGTATTTTCACGTAAGCCACGAAGTGGCGAGTATCAAGGATGGTACGAATAATCCAGTATTTAAAACTCGATATTAACAATAGTATAATCCTTATGATTATCGAGTAGCTTGGATTCCTGCTCTCGCTTAGGCTCGGCTGGAATGACAAAATCCTTATTGGAATTCATGGCTATATGAAATGTGTAGCAACTAAAGTCTTGCACTAAAGTGCATAGTTTTAACTAGCGTGATGGAACAATAAAAAAGCCGAACATTAGTTGTTCGGCTTCAAATCGAGGTAATTTTTTATAATTATTATTTAAGGGCATTTTTAACTTGGAATAACAATAACATAGAGAATGTTCTTAATGCAAGAAATTAACTAAAATTAATTAAATAACAAGGCAATAATTGACGATGACACCCGAAAGATACAATAAAATCAAACAGGTTTTACACAATAGGCAAATGGATTTAACCGTTATTATGGACAACATTCACAAGCCACATAACTTTAATGCGATTGTAAGAACCTGTGACGCTGTGGGTATTCAAGACGTGCAATATGTGCCAGTAACAAAAGGTTATCGGCAATTAAACTATTATGCCAAGGGCTCACAGAAATGGGTTGAGGCGCGTAAATACGATAAATTTACCACTGTAGCTAAAGAGTATAAAGCCAAAGGCTATCAGTTACTTGCAGCACATTTTTCTGACCAAGCCATTGATTACCGTAAAATAGATTACACCATTCCAACGGCTATCGTCATGGGCACAGAGCTTAAAGGTATCAGTGATGAAACAGCAAGAATTGTGGATAAACACATTATAGTGCCTATGCATGGCATGATAGCCTCATTAAATGTATCGGTTGCTTGTGCCGTAATTTTGTTTGAAGCACAGCAACAGCGTTTAGCTGCGGGTTTGTACAACAAGCGTTCAATGCCTGATGAACGGTATAATAAACTGTTGTTTGAATGGAGCTATCCACGGATTGCGCGTATGTTTCGAGAGAAAAATGAAGCCTACCCGGTTTTAGATGAGGACGGTTATTTTCAAGAGTAGCTTTTAACTATTCCAAACCCATTTCGGCGACTATCGCCGATGGCTAAGTTTTTGCTTCCATGTTGAACCGCATTAATGCCTCCAAAGTACAGGCTGCGATGTAACCATGACACGGTATCTTCAAAGGGCAAATTTAAGGGAATAACATCTTCTTTGTTTATCCCGAGCTCCATATCTAAAACACCGTTTTCATAATGAAGGCGAGGGGCATTGATGGCTTGATCTAAGGTGTAATTATTGGCAACAATATGCCAAATGACTTGAAAAAGGGCAGTTTTTATTCGGTTTGAACCACCTGTTCCTAGTGCTATTTTATTAGTGCCGTTGGATAGTATTGTTGGAGACATCATGGATGCCATGCGAGTGTTTTCTTTAAAATTAAAAAAACCACTGGTGTTTATGTCTTCTTCGCCTAAAAAGTTGTTTAACATAAATCCACTATTGGGTACCACATAGCCACTGCCTTCACCGTTGGAAACCGTCATGCTAGCCACATTATTATCGGCATCAATCACACTCATGTGTGTGGTGCCTTTGGAACTTTGAAAAGTATCCTTATTTTTAAATTTATCCGCGTTAATCATGGCTTCAATAATTTTTTGTTCATCACTTTGAGCAGAAGAGTTCAGTGCGTGCTTTATTTGCTCTGTGATGAGTTTTCCTCCAGTGGTCGGATAAGCATTGGTTAATATTTTCCAATTATTTAATTCCAACGAAAGGGGTTCGCGAATGCTAACCTGATAGTTTTCAAAATCTTGTTGCCTTAATAATCCATTATAATGCTTCATGTCATTAACAATATCAAAGGCAGGTGCATCAAAATAAAACCAGTCCATTGGATTGCTAGCAAGGTTTTCTAAAAAAGTTGCTAAGTGTTTATTGCTTTGAATATCTCCTTCTCTTAAAAAACTGTTTTGGGGTGTCGAAAAGATTGCCTGAGCATGGCAAGAACTTTTTAGTATGGGTGTTAATATTTTAACAACTTCAGCACTAATAGCATCAACATTGATGCCTTGACGTGCTTTTGAAATTGCAGGCGTTGCGATTTGCTTTAAATCCATTGAGCCTAATTGATTGTGTATGGCAAAAATTCCCGCGGGAATACCAGGAGTTGCAACCGAGGACATGCCAATATGAAATTCTTGTTGTGTGGCTCCAAAATTACCAATGATAGGGTAGAAATCTTTTTCGACCACGTCCTTAGTAAAAGGAGTTTGTGCAAAAAAATCAAAAATTAGTGCCTTGTCTTTGTTGGGTTGAGCTAATAAATAACCACCACCACCAGGTGATGATAACAAGGGTTCACTAACAAAAGACATGAATAAAGCCGCCAATATGGCATCATAAGCATTGCCACCAGCATCTAAAATTTGTGCTGCGGCTTTGCTGGTGTATTCATTGCCTGTTGCAATGGTGTAAGTTTTTGACATAATAGTTAAGATTGTAGATTAAAAGTGACAGGACCTTCATTGGATAAAGAAACCTGCATATCGGCTGCAAAAATTCCAGTTTGGACTTTGATTCCAAGTTTTTTGGCTTGAGTTATTAAATAATTGTATAAATTTTTACTTAATTCGGGGTTGCCAGCACTGGAAAAACTAGGTCTTAAGCCTTTTTGAGTATTTGCCACTAAGGTAAATTGTGAAACAAGAAGCAGTTCAGCTTGAATATCAAGTAATGATAGATTCATCTTACCCTGTGCATCAGAAAAAATTCGATAGTTAACAATTTTTTGCAAAAGTCTTTCGGCATTTTCTTGGCAATCATTTTTCTCAACACCGATAAATGCTAATATGCCACCTGAAATATTACCAACTATTTGATTGTTAACTTTTACCTGAGCTTGAGAAACTCTTTGTATCAATGCTTTCATGCAGATTTATTTGATTTTAAATAAGCATTATAAAAAAAAAGTACAACAAGTGGGAGGTTTGTAGCAATAAAGATAGTTTTCTTTTCGCGGCACTTAAGTAAATTCAATCACCTCTTACGCTTGATTGGATTAATTTTTCCTGCGGGTTGGTATATGTTTTTAGGTATTCCTATGTTTTGTAGGAAATTTCCTACAAACATAGAGCAATTTGCCACTATTACTTTTTCACTAAAATTGGATAATGGTCACATTAAGGAAACAAATTAACGGATAAAATTTGTTGTGTTAAACACGGATAAATGGATTTTTTTGTTATCAACACCAAATTAGCCGCGTAGGATGGCAGTAATTTGACAAATGGACTTGTGTTTCGGGGAAAAGGAGCTGGTTAGGATGACCAAATTTTTAAAACCGTCAGTTTATCTGACGGTTTTTTTTTGTAATGAGACATTCCTCTTTTAAATATTTGCAATCCCCTTTATTATTAGTGCTTTCTTATTTCTATTTTTCCTGTGAAAGCCATCTTATTTAATCTAATTTTAAAACTCTCCCAAAGCTTGTCACTTCAAAAAGGGCGAAATGTGGCGCATTTTATTGGTTCGATTATGTGGAAACTATCAAAAAAGAACAAGAATGTCACTTTAACCAACATAAAAAAATGCTACCCAAACCTAACGCTTGTGCAGCAAAACAAAAGGGCTCGAGCCAGTATGGATGCCGCTTTGATGAATTTTTTTGAGCTTGGTTGTTTGTGGAAAAAACAAACAAAAGTAGAAAGCTATATTGAAAACATTTATGGAATTGAACAATTCCAAACAGCACTCAACGAAGAAAAAGGCTTGCTATTGGCAGCGCCACACATGGGTAATTGGGAAGTATTAAATTTAGTCTTAGCGCAGTTTGATAAATTTGCTTTTTTATATAAGCCGCCAACAGATAAAAAAATTGAAGAATTGTTAATAAAATACCGTGGAAAATCTAAGGCTTTGCAGATAGAAGCAAACCTCAAAGGCGTAAGAAAAATAATGATGCATTTAAAAGACAAAGGATTTGTTGCTATCCTGCCAGACCAACGACCAAAATCAGGACAAGGCGTGTTTGCTCCATTTTATGGCATTCCCACTTATACCATGACTTTGTTTTCAAAGCTCGCTGTTAAAACCAAGGTTCCTGTATTCTTTGCCTACGCACTGAGAACTGAAAAAGGATTCACTGTTCACTTTGAAAAAAGCGGTAATGACATCTATACTAATTTGGAAACTTCAGTTTCATACTTAAATCAAAAAATCCAAACCATCGCCGATAAAGCACCCGAACAATACCAATGGACATACAAAAGGTTCAGCATTCAGCCTGAAGGGGAAATTCCTTTTTATTAGATATGATGTTTTGACCTGTCCATCCTAATTTACGTGGATTATGAAAGGCAGTATAATATATTGTCTTTGCACACCATAATTTAGGGTACAGCTCTATGAACCCTATTACCAAACTATTAGAAAAAGTAAATACTGAATCATTTAAAGCTATACAAACAAGAAACCATGCGTGATTTAGTTAGTATTCGAGTTGATTTTAAAATACAAGAAACCAAAGCCAAACAACAAATCAACGGCTTTATACTTCGTAACAGACATATCTGGCCTAA
>JALSIL010000110.1 GCA_026990095.1 Lysobacterales bacterium | reverse complement strand
AGCTAAACTTTTAAAAGATTAATGCAATGGATATCACATATTTGGCACTATTGCCCTTGAAATAGTTTCACCAAACAGTAATTTTATAGTCGTTTCTTTATTAACTAAAGTTTTAAAAGATGTCGTTACAAAATTGGCAAAACTATAAGACTCAACGACTATGGACTGAAATTCCATAGGTTGATTAAAAGGACTAAAAGTCCTTTGTCATCCCCGCGAATGCGGGAAAAATACATATGGAATGTATTTTCACGTAAGCCACGAAGTGGTGAGTATCAAGGATGATACGAATAATCCAGTATTTAGAACTCGATATTTGATTATAATTATTATCTTTTTCATTAACGAGTAGCTGGATTCCCTTTTTCAAGGGAATGACAGAGTTATTTTTATGTCCATCAACAACATTGTAAAACTACACATTTTTCATTTTTAAAAATGTGTAGCAGCTAAAGCCTTGCACTAAAAGTGCATAGTTTTAACTAACGTGTTGAGAAAATAAAATCGAATAGCAAATGTATTGACAAACCCTGTATGCTCTATATAAAAAGGTTCAATGGTTTGTCCGAGCGTGGTTGTAAGATAAATTCATTTTCAGAAGTATATCGTTTTATATCGTCTCCAAGAATAAAAGCCATTTCAATACAACCATCAGGTATAATCCGTTATTTCCCCGCATCATTTTCTGCTGGAACTTCCAAAGTCCAATAACAATCAACAAGTGATTTTAAATCTGGATGTGGTTGAAATGTTTGATAATTCATTTATCTTCTTGAATTTTTTTTTGTTATTACCGCCAACGATAAGTATATCAAGCGTAGCATCCCGATAGGGTGCTATGATTTGATATACATTGTTAGCGGTTCGGCTTTTTCTTTTTAAATATTCGTTCTATCCAAGATCCTGTATCTTCTTTTCCCGTTTTAAAGTCTCCATTATTATTCATAAGTAGATTTTTCTTTGACCTTATTTTGCCTGTTTTTTTGTCAATGTCCGAAACCTTCCAAACTCTTGATTTTTTATCTTCTGGTGTTCTATTGTCAATATATTGCCACCTATTTAATTCTGGTTCTCGTTTTCCTGTTAATTTCAAATCACCTAGCAATAACCAATTCTTCAATTCTTTCGCAAGTATTTTTGCGGATGGATAAACACTATCCACTAATTCCTTCTTTTTCTCGTCATTTAGTTCGTGATAATATTCTACTCCAAATTTGTAAGGTACTTCTATATGCAATCCAATTCCCAATCCTAAATCTTCCAAGAAGTAGTAACCTTTGCAATAAAGGTCATACATTATTGTCAAGGCTTCTCCTTCTTTTTCGTCTCGTTCAATTATAGAATTTAGGAGGTTGAGCATTTTTACAGTTTCAAGTTTTCCTTCATCAAATTTCTTTTTTAAGACTTTTCCTATTTCATATTTAGCACTCGAAGCTTTGTAATTCAAACTTATTAAATCAATGTATTCATCTTCTGTTAGTTCGGCTTCTAACCAATTCGACTCATAAACCCAATTTTCAAACTCTTTAACAGAAATCTTATTTTCCATTAAATTCAAGTATTTAGATTCAATTTCGTTTAGTTCTATCATTTATTTCTTGCTGACCGCTAACATCGTAATATACGCAATTACGGATAGCACGGATTAAAAATCATCTATATTACGGAAAATTACCTGTAAAAAGATATTATTTTATCCTTATGAAACTATGAAGAGGTAAATAATCAATTTCATTGGATTGATTTATTGTAGCTTATAGGTGTTTTATGAGCAATGGTTCTTTTTGATTCTTTATGCGTGTTGTTTGTCAATAACGGGCTTGTAAAAGAAGTGCATATTATTCTCGGTTGGGTTTTTTATCCATCTTCTTCATAATAATAGGAGTAGTCAATTCCTTTCATAAACATTTCTCTGTCGTTTATTTTGCTAGTTAAGGCATTTTTTAGTAGCGTTTTTAGATTACTGCTATTTATTGGACTTTGCTGCATTGCGAGCATGTAATCGTGTTTGCTTATTTTACTCCAATCTACACATTTATTGAGGCGTTTTTTTAGGATTAAGTCTAGCCATATGCGCGTGCTTCTGCCGTTACCATCCATAAAAGGATGGGCGATGTTCATCTCTATGTATTGGTCTATAATTTCATCTAGTGTAGTTTCTGGCATTGCATCTATTTGTTTTAATGCTTTTTCTAAAAAGAGCACCTGTGCAAATTGAAAACCGCCTTTTGCAATGTTTTTGTGTCTAATTTGTCCTGCAAAATCATACAGCCCGCCAAATAAATAGGCGTGAATTTGCTGTAGTCCTTTTGTTGTGCCAACTTCAATACTTTTGATAAAAGAACTTTCGAATAAGGCATAGGCTTTAGTTTTGCTTTTGCCATCAATACTATCATCGCTGTAGCTGAACCATTGAATAAACCGATTGGCTTTTTTGCTTGGAAATTCTTTAGCTAAGGCGATAATACCTTTGTAATCAAGCATGTCGGACAAGCGATTTTTACCATCGGGTGCAATGAGCTTCAACTGGGTAGTGGCACTAACCACTTCACTTTTTTGTTGCTTTAACTTGGCTTTAAGGTATTTCCAATAATTACGTGATTTTTTATAATCATCTTGGTCAGTTAGCACAGCAACAATATCCAAGACACTAAACCACCATTTGCTGTTTTCATCATCCCAAATCGCTCGAACTTCTCGATCATCAAAGAAACGTATAGATATTTTTGCTTTACTCATGTTTTTATTTTATCAGTTTTGTATCAGGATTTGGGTATAATGCTACTCTCCGTTCAAATAATCTCTAATAACCTTTAGTAGTTCGGTATCATTTGCCAAATCGGAATAGTCATTTTCTGAAATGGTTTTATCAGCCATCAATGCTTGGTTGGTTTTGATACCAAAATTCACTGCTTCGATAGTGAAATCCAGCATTTTTCCGTGTAACTCAAAATGCCTTCTTTGTAATGGCTCTTGGCTTTCACTTGAATTAGCTGATAATTCCGATACTAATCGGCTTTCATCGCATTTAAAAGCGATAAAATCTGTCTCTGTTTTGCCTTTTATGTACCAATCATTGCCTGTTATTGGGCATTTTCTCTGTTTGTCTTTTTCTTTTGAGCAAGCTCTGTAATTGTGTAGAAAATAATAAGTCGGAACGCCTTTTAATTTTTCGATTAATGCACATAATTCACGACCGATTTTATTAATGGATGAAAAAGGGTCTTGCAGTTGTTGTTCAGCAAATTCCTCATATTCACCACTGCTGAGCCAAAGCCCTTTTAATCGTTCATAGTTTTGGTTCCAAAAGTAGATATTGTCATAATCTGTTTCACTGTGGTCAGTGGCTGGAATTTTGTATAAGGGTATGGGCTGATGGGTATCTCCGCACAACAAAGGAGATGCCCAACCTGTACGCAAAAGGTAAAAACTTGATTTTTCAGGTAGCTTATAGTTCTGGTAATCCGCATCACGACCTTTGAGATGATGCTTTATTTTTGAACCCGCATTTTCTTCTATTTGCGTTATGATTTCTATGTTGTAAGGACTGCAATATTTTCTATCCATTGAAGCTAATTCGGGACAAACCACTGCTATTCTAATTGTGTTTTCATTAACAATGACTCGTCCGTTTGTCTTTAATATTTGACCGGTTCGTTCTAAGTGATAAACGTAATCATAGGCAGAATGCATCCAGTCTTCATACTGTTTGTCGTGCTTTTCTTTAAAATTTTTATTCTCAATTATGATATCGAATCCGTACATAGTTTATCCTTTTTTTGCTAACTGACATTTCATTATTAATCTAACTCATCAAGCAATTCAAAGCCACCTATTCTGTCATCTTTGAGTATATCAAGTACAATGATGCCTTGGGTTTTATGTTCTAATACAATATTTTCTTGAAATTGCCATTGTGCTCCTTTTTGATTAGCGTTTTTACCACTGACAAATCTGATATAGGGCTTTTTTATCCATTCTGATGCAGTCATTTCTTCAAGTTGTAAAACAAGGCCTTCTCGTTTTGGCTTTTGTTCTTTTAATAGTTCAATTAGCCATTCTTTTTTGAAATACTTTCTTTTTGAATGCACTGTTTCTACAATATTCATAAACCATCTTCTCTAAAAGACAACCATTTTTTAAATTTAAACTCGTCTCGTGTTGCCTCATTTTCCATTATAACATCAACACCACCGTCATAAGGTGCTACGATACGGTTTTTTGATGGACAGATAAACAACATCCTGATTTCATCATCTGCTATACTTTTTAAGATTTTATTAAATTTGGAGCTTTCCCATTTGGTGTATTTGACATAAATATCCAGAAAAATATTGTTTTCATAATTTTCCGGTTCTCTTTTGGATAGATTGATGGTTTTTACTTTTTGAAATTCTTTGTAATCGATTATTTTAGCATAGTTATCGTTGGTAACATCGTAGGTGCAAATACCAAAAACAAGCATTATTTCATTTCCCTTTCCAATGATGGTATCACATAAATGGTTTTGGCGGTTTAAAATAATTTGGTATTGTTCTGGGGTATCTGCATACCGTTTTGATTTTGGCAAAGAGTGTATCCGAAACCATCTGTGTGCATAATCATCTCTAAAATGATGGCAAAAGGGCACTAAACTTTTAAATTCT
>JALSIL010000109.1 GCA_026990095.1 Lysobacterales bacterium | reverse complement strand
GACCTATAAGGATTTTATTATTACCATGAAATGTTACAAAACGAATAAGCCAGCAAGAACACTTTCGTTGTTTTTTTCGATGCCCCTTTTTTTTTCTGGTGGCTCGGGTATTATTTTTGCTTTATTATTCCCCACAATAGGCTCAATTTTTGGTATTTTTTCATCTCTGTTTTTTATTTTTATTGCTCGTTTCTTAATCGGGCGAAACTTTGTTACGATTTATATAAATGCAAATGAAATGATTGTAAAAAAGTTGATGCATAAAGTTGAACTATACAACATAAACCTCTTTAAAGAATTGGTGCTTATCTCAATTCTACCACACAATAAAAGAAACAGAGCCATGATAGGGAGCAGCCCCCAAGCAACAGGGCGAGCCATTGGCAATATCCTATCATCGGTTGTCACAAATGCCAGTTATAACACATCTTACAACAAGCAGTTAGCGATTCGATTAAGCAATGATAAGGTCATTACATTTAACACGAATAATATCGATAACTCGAATGAACTTATAGACATCTTAGCAAAAACCTCAGGAATTACCCCTCAACTTATCTCAACCAAAGAATATTTTGCCTGGAAAAGAGGTGAATTAGAACAATTTCGCAGCAATCCATCTCCAAAATCAAAAGCCTTTTTGCAAGCTATCAAGCCCTACTATAAAGCCAAATACTTTTTTTATACACCAATAGCTGTCTTTTTTGCTCTCATTATGACCACAAACCTTTTCTTTAATTGGACACATTATCATTTTAAACAAAAAACGCTAGAAAACCTTGATAATCAGTATTTCGTAGCAAAGAATGAACACATAAATTTCGATGGCGATAAGTTTGTGGATATTGTTTCAAAAAGTGGCAAGCCATTGCTCTCCTCGATTCTTATTCATGAGGGACGATTCGGAGCTGATGAATCCGATACCGTTTTTCACTTTGCCTTTTACCCCTACGACAACCCTTTTTTCCTGTCTCGAATAATAAATTTAGATAACGATAAAGAACCTGAAATTTTATTTAGCCCTGATGGCGAGCACGGTAAATCTTTTAAGGTCTATGATTTTAATCCATCTAACAACACTTTTGAAATTAAACCTACAAGTAGTTTTGCTAACAATTTATCGTGGTACACTCAAGAACTTAAAGCTTACAAAAATAACACTTCCTATTTTATTGGAAACACCTTACTCGCTTATTTGGTTTTATATTTTCTTGCTCTTTTAATTTTCCATGCCATTGTTTCAGGTTTAAAGAAAAATTTAAAAGACAGCCTCTGATCGAGAAAGCAATTGTAACAAAATATTAACCCTAATTAATAATCGTATTCATTTGGAATATCGGCAACAACATCGCTAGTACAATAAGCAGTATCATCATGCCAACGATGAGAATTGCAACAGGCTGCATAATGCCAATAATGGAACTTAAACGGTGATTAACATCGCGTTCTTGGGTATCGGCTGCGCGTTCGAGCATTTCTGATAAGATACCTGATTGCTCCCCTGAGTGAATCAGACGTATAGTCATGGGAGGGAAATAGCCATTTGAATTGAGTGATTGACTTAAACTGGAACCTTCTCGCACTTGAGCTGCTGTTTTTTCAATGGCTTGTTTTAAGGCAAGATTTTTAACCACTTTGGATGATAGCGATAAGGCTTGCACAATTGGAACGGTGGATTTAGTCAATATTCCCAAAGTTCGGGTGAATTTAGCCGATTGCGAGACCTGAATAAAACTGCCAGCTAAAGGCAGTTTTAATAAAAATTGATGCCACCTGTGCCTAAATGGCTTATTCTGTAAAGCGAAGATAAAGGCAATGATAAGCAGCAATAAAATCACCAAAAAATAGATGCCATAATGCCGCAACCAATCACTTAATGCCACTAATGCGCGTGTTATGGCAGGTAATTGGGCATTGTTGTTTTCAAAGACTTGAATGACTTTAGGGACGATATAGACCATTAATCCCGACACGACAGCAATGGATGTCACTATTAGAATCAAGGGATAAAGTAATGCCATCCACGATTGTTTGCTCATGTCTTGGCGTTGTTCTAAATATTCGGACAATCGCAATAAAACCTCATCCAAATGTCCTGATTGTTCTCCAGCTTCAACACTGGTGGTGATGAGTTCGTCAAAAGCTTTGGGAAATAAACCCATGGCGTATGCCAACGTATGCCCTTCCATGAGTTTAGCTCGACATGTCATCAGGATTTTTTTGGTATTTTTGTGATCACTTTGTTCAATTGTGGTGCTTAACGCTTCATCCAAAGGCAACCCTGCTTTCATAAGAGTGGATAATTGGCGAATAATGATAGGCAACTCTCCAGTTCGTAACGTGGTACTGAATTTCTTATCCGTTTGACCACTTATTTCTTGGGCGTTAACCTTTTTAATTTCTATTGGAATTAAGTTTTGTTGGCGCAAAATTTGCCTGACATGTTTTTCCGTATCGGCTTGGCACACGCCTGATTTGGTTTTGCCTGACGGGTCTAATGACTTGTATTCATAAGCATCCATCGGTTTAAGTTACACGCAAAATTTCATCAGCGGTGGTGATGCCTTGTTGCATTTTCAATACACCATCAGCACGAATTGAGCTCGAAGATGTACGTGCATGAGCTTCTAATTGCTGTTCGGATGCCCCTTGATGAATTAAGGTTTTCATTTTTTCATCAACCGTGACTAATTCATAAATGCCGGTACGACCCGAATAGGCTTCTTGAATGGGTAATTTATCATCGGCTCGATAAAGCGTTTGGGGTTTTATGCCCAATAATTGGCATTCTTGTTCATTGGGTTGATAGGCGATTCGTGTCTTTGGGTTTAACACACGAACCAACCGTTGGGCTAAAACGGCTTTAACACTGGATGCCAATAAAAATGGAGCAACCCCCATGTCAATTAGTCGAGTAATGGCACCCACAGCTGTATTGGTGTGTAAAGTGGATAACACCAAATGTCCAGTTAGACTTGCCTGAACAGCAATTTCTGCTGTTTCCAAATCGCGTATCTCACCCACCATGATAACATCTGGATCTTGACGCAAAATAGCACGTAAACCTTTGGCAAAAGTCATGTCAATCTTAGAATTGATTTGTGTCTGAGAAATACCAGCTAAATAATATTCAATCGGATCTTCTACTGTCATGATATTACGGCTGCGGTCGTTGATGGTTTCGATTCCTGCGTATAAAGTGGTGGTTTTTCCTGATCCCGTTGGTCCTGTGACCAGTATAATCCCATGCGGCAAATTGACCATTTTTTCCATGCCCATCAAGTCTTCCTTTTTCATTCCTAAATGAGTCAAATCCAGCTTTCCTGCTTGTTTATCCAGTAAACGCATAACGATACGCTCACCAAAGGCTCCAGGAATAGTGGAAACACGCACATCCACCGAACGTCCTGCTATTTTGATTGAGATACGTCCATCTTGTGGCAAACGTTTTTCGGATATATCCAACTTGGACATAATTTTAATGCGCGATGAAATTAATGGTGCAATCGCTTTGGGCGGTGCAATGACCTCTTGCAAGGTACCATCGACTCGGTAACGCACCGACACTCTGTCCTCAAAAGGCTCAATATGAATGTCCGAAGCGTTTACCTTTACTGCATCGGATAACATGGCATTTATTAAACGGATAATAGGCGCATCATCGTTGCTTTCGAGTAAATCTTCAGGCTCTCCCAAGTCATCGGCAATTTCTGCCAGTCCTGGTTGGTTATCAAAGTCAATAACATCATCGGATAAGGCTTTTTGTTGCTGGTAGAGTTTTTGGATAACATTCTTGTACTCTGCATCGCTGTAAAAGTTTGCCTCACAAAGCGTCCCTGCAAATCGTTGCAACTCGTCTATTGTTTCGGTAGTTGCCGACTGGCTTAATGCCAAAAATGCCTTTTTATTATCCCATGATTCGATGGTACCTCCCCGCTTTCGAGCAAAACCATAAGATGGAAATTTACCTTTATTCATTATCAATAATCTGCTCTGGTAAAACAATGCCCTCTTTGATAAATTGGGATTTATCTATTTTTTCAAGTTGCTGCCCTCTCATGTCATTATAATATTTATTGGTCACATCCACTTGGTTACTGCTGTCTAATATTTTAGGGTGAATAAAAATCATTAAATTGCGTTTAACACGCGTCTTTTTTTTGTGCCTAAATAAATTTCTAACAACTGGTATATCACCCAATAAAGGCACTTTTTTGATGGTTTCTTCAATGGAATCATCAATCAAGCCACCCAAAACAATAACGCCATCATTGGGCACCATTACCGAAGTGGTTAAGGTGCGTTTGTTAGTAATCACATCTATTGTTGTTGCAGACTGTGCTAATGATGACACCTCTTGTGCTATGTCTAAAACAATTTGGTTGCCTTCGTAAATATGTGGTGTCACGGTGAGTGAAATACCAATGTCTTTGCGCTGAATCGTTGAAAACGGATTAGTCGAGCCATTATTAGCACCTGTATTGGTAAACTGTCCTGTTAAAAAAGGCACTTCTTGCCCAACAGACAATGAGGCTTCTTTATTATTTAAGGTGACCAAGGAAGGTGTGGATAATATATTGTTATTAGTGTTTTGTGCTAATGCGGACAATAATGCACCAATTTGTGGATTACCTTCTCCATCCACAT
>JALSIL010000108.1 GCA_026990095.1 Lysobacterales bacterium | reverse complement strand
TTCCCTACGCAGTCTAGCGTGGCGTTACCCTTTATTTTATTGCATCACTTGTTCTCTAATTGAGAACTATTTACTATCTTTGCTAGAGACAAAGAAATATGAAGCGCATTATAGCTAAAAGAACTTTACGCGAATATTGGGAAAAACACGCTGACTGTGAGCAGTATCTAAAGACTTGGTTCGATACAGCCCGAACGTCAAAATGGAATTCGCCCTCTGATATAAAGAAAACTTACGCAAATGCCAGCATCCTTAAGAATGGAAGAGTGGTTTTTAATATTAAGGGAAATTCATACAGACTTGTTATAAAATTTAATTACAGCAAACAATGGGCGTTTGTACGTTTTATAGGCACCCATTCGGAATATGATAAAATTGATGCAGATACGGTTTAAAAATAAGATTATGGAAATCAAGCCAATAAGAACAGAAAAAGATTATGACAACGCATTAGATAGACTTTTAGTGATATTTGATGCGCCTGTAAATTCAAAAGAGGGAGATGAAGCCGAAATATTATCCTTACTTATTGAAAATTATGAAAGTGAGCATTACCCAATAGAAGCTCCAGATCCGATAGAAGCGATTAAAATTAGAATGGAAGAAATGAATCTGAAGCAAAAAGATTTAGTGGGTGTAATTGGAGGCAAAAGCAGAGTTTCAGAAATTTTGCACAAGAAGAAAAAATTGACCGTAGACATGATCAGAGAATTAGCTGAAATGCTGAATTTATCGGCAGCAATTTTAGTAAATAACTATAATTTGACTACTCAAAACAAAGGGTAACATAAACTATATTCCATAGGGGCGCATCGCTGAAAGCTAAGTCTATCTCTTTCTGCCAAGTCCGCCAAATATTTGCTTTGGGTAGTGCTACGTATTGATTTGGAACAAATCAAATATGTGCCTCGGTGGGTTATCTTATTTATTCGTAATTTAGTCCCTACGGACAATATAGTCCAAGCGTTAGCGTTCATTCAGTGCGCAAAGCAAATTTTATCTAAAACGCAAGTTACCCCAATCTCCCAAATTAACCTAAATGCTGGACTGGAGGGAGCGTGGGCAGGAAAATTTAGCGGGCGAGCGAGCGCCAAGGCGGTGGCAGCATTAAATTTTCTTGAATTTTTTGCTTACTTTTTGTTTCAAGACAAAAAGTAAGAATTGGTTCGCTCAAGGGAAGAATATTTATTGGCGGCATTGAAGTTTTTGAAACCACACACAAAAAAGAAGAAATTACCAGCCATTCTGACCAAGAAAAGCCGCCAACTTTAGTAAGAAAAAAGGACTAACTAATTGACTTTCAAGTGGGCGAAATGAAGCAAACGAAACGCTAACATTGTGTAAGAAAAAATGCCGTTATCGAGCTGCCTAAGTTTTTGCAGGTGCAGTAAGTTGTCCCGCAATTTTTGCTTGTGGTTATCTGCAAAGGCGGGCGTAAGTTCAGTTACGCCTGCCCGAAAAATAGAAGTTATTTATTTATTGATTTGGGTGAGGAAAGTCCACAAAAATTACTATCTTCAACACTTTAAAATAGGGTGTGGCACTTTTCTTACACTTAGCCGTTGGCATTCATTAGATAAAAACAAATAATATGACAAAATTTTTAGACACAACAGGAATTTCTTATCACTTAGAACAAATTGTTAAAAAATCTAGCGAAAGACTAATTCTCATTAGCCCATTTCTAAAAATAAATAATAGAATCAAAGAATTACTTGAAGACAAAGACCGTTTAAAAATAGATATAAGAGTTATTTACGGTAAAAATGAACTTCAACCCCAAGAAAACAACTGGTTAATTTCAATGAATAGTATAAGAACTAGTTTTTGTGAGAATTTACACGCAAAATGCTATATGAATGAAAATGAGGCTTTAATAACCTCAATGAATTTATATGAATTTTCACAAGCCAATAATAATGAAATGGGAATTTTCGTAACGAAAGAAGATGATGAAGAATTATTTAATGATATTTACACAGAAGCAAAACGTCTAATAAGAATAAGTGAAGAACTTAAAGTTACTGTTGAGAAAGTAGTGCAAAAAAATACAGAAACAAAATCTAAAAAAAGCACTAAACCTAAAAAGGTTGATGCACAAGGGGAAGGACATTGTATTCGCTGTAATAAATCGATTAAACTAAATCCACTTGTACCATATTGTAAAGACTGTTACAAAATTTGGAATAAATATGGAGATGACGAATACCCAGAAGAGCATTGTCATATTTGCGGAACAGAAAAGGAAACGACTATGTTGAAACCGACTTGTTATCCTTGTTACAAAAAATACAAGAATAAATTAGAATTTAATATTTGAATAAAACAACGAAATGCCAACAAAAAATATAGTGCATTTGGCAGAGAGTGCTAAAATTCAAGATGTTAGCAATAAACAAACATAGTGCAAAACCGAAAATTTGGAGTGTTGAAATGCCAAACGCACCATATTCAAACCGTTACCTGCAATTAAGCAAGCACCCTTAGCAAACTCTATGAATGACGATGAACTGGAAGAACCAGTTAACTTATGAGCTTTGTTTTTACTTTAAAAATTACTCCAAAAAAATATTGCATTTTTCTCCTCTGCATTGTAAATTGCACAAAATAATTGATTTTTTCAATGTTTTAATATAACCTAAAAAAGTATGCGTAAGTTAATACCTGCTCTTTTAGTTGGCTTTTTACCATTACCCATTAGTTGCAATAGAACCGAGGTAGAAATACCCAAATATGCCAAATACGATTGGTACGCCCATTATATAATAGGTGGCTCAGAGAAGGATATACTCTACCTCTTTATGACTACTGACATACAAACTACTTTGAATAAAACTGACTCTGTTATTTGGTTTGGTTATGATATTATTACAGAAGACAAGGAGTTAATTGCGTTAAAAGGAAAACCAAAAGAGGAGAGAATTAACACGCTGGTTTCATGTTTTACAAATGTGCAATATCTGTATAATTCAAAGGTAAAAACATCAAGTAATTCACACATAATATTTTCAACCCCACAGTTTTATTGCTAAGCTTTAATATATGAAAACAATAATCATTTTACTTATAATGTCAGCATCACTACTAGTTGAAGCTCAAACCAACTCCGAAATTCATAATAAAAACACTATTAATTCTTGGGAAATAGGAACTGACTTACTTTGGCTAATAGATAAAAACCAAGTGCCGGCCAACCTTTTTGTTCGCAGCAATTTTGCTAATAAAAAGAATAAGCTTAGAGCATGGAGACTAAGGCTAGGGTTGAATATGAGTTACCGGGATTCGATCGACATTGGTGACCCTTTTGCCAAGGAACTTAACAATATTTCCATATTTGCCAGAGCAGGTTATGAATGGCAGCATAAGGTAGAAGAAAAGGTTTTATTGTACTATGGGGTGGATGTAGGTTTTTCTTATACAAGAATGTATGAAAAGAGGGCTTTGTCTCCGCCCCATCCACCAGGAAGTTTATATCAGGAAACCTTCACTACCTATAAGCCGTCACTCATCGGATTTATTGGGTGTAAGTACGATCCAAAACCATGGATATCCCTCTCGCTAGAGGCATCGCTGCAGGTCGTTTACAGGATTCGCAGAAATCCTTATAAAACTACTAGTATAGACTTCCCGGATGATGAAGGGTTTCATGGTTTCGTCAATGTAGAGGAGCTAAGAATAAACCTATTACCTATTACTTACTTAAATATTTCTTTCCACATTAACAAAAAATAGCTATGAAAAATAGAATTCTTTTACTCATTGTAAACGTTTTGATGGCAAACTCAATGTTTGCCCAACTTAGACTTTCACCCGATGGTACAGTTGCTGATTGCCCTGGCGAATGGATTATTTATGAGGTTACTAATGATGAACCAGATGGTTGCTTATACGATTGGGAAGTAACCAATGGTGAAATTCAAGGCGGTTCTACAACAGGTAATACATCTACTTTTACAGGTGGAATCTTGATTTCAATAAAATGGAACAATAGTACGTCCGATGGGGTCGTCAAAGTGACTTCAAGAGATTGTGACAATGCAAACGGTAATTCTTCAAATCCATATTCTCGGAACATCCCCATTCTATCCCTCAATGGAGTAACACCCGATAATATCACAGGTGATGATGAGGTAGCGGCAAATATTACCACCAACAAGGTCTATGAAGTGGCTCAAATTAATTTTCCAAACATTGGTTCTGGCGATGTAAGCCCTTATGAAGTAAGTGAATATGAATGGCAACTACCCACAGGGTGGACTGTGGTAAGTGGTGAAACTACAAAGAAAATTACAGTAAAGCCAGACGTTTTTTCTGAAGGTGACATACGTGTCAGGGGTAAAAATACTGTTTGTCAAAATGGCCCTTTCTTTACCAATTGGAGTCCTGTAAAACCTATTAGCCGCACAGTAGCCACCCCCAGTGCCATTACCGGCAATAATGGGAATGATTTCGTGGTTTGTGGTGATACTTCACCCATTACTTTTCAGGTATCAGCAGTAGCTGGAGCAACCAGTTACATTTGGACAAAACCCTCAGGCTGGAGTGGTTCAAGCACATCCAACAATATTACGCTTACACCAAATGGCAGCAATGCTGGTACAATATCCGTAAAAGCAAAATCTGGTTCTTATTCGTCTGCAGCAAGTAGCAG
>JALSIL010000107.1 GCA_026990095.1 Lysobacterales bacterium | reverse complement strand
GCATAATTGTACATCCACCTTATATCTATTCAACATAAGTATTAATTTCAACACATATTACAGAATTTGTGTTAACTTTCAAAGGATATGCTGGCATTCTTCTTGATTTTTTGGATAATGGGGGGGTATCTTTGCCAAAAACAGATCGAAGTAGTGGAATCTGTATAACGACAAAGTTAGTTGCCTAAAATATTAAGATGATTTATAACAAATATGTCTATACCCAAAGAACATTTTGAAAATACTTATAAACTTATCAGGAAAATTGATAAAAATAAAATTGCAGATTGGTTATTGACAGAAGGATATTATCCAGAACAATATGTTTTACCACCTTGTTTCTGTGTTAAAAGTTTTCCTTTTAATTCGGAACCTTATTTTAAAGTAAAAACCAAAAAGAATGGGCAAAAAGAGTTCAAACCAACTATTTCTGAAATTATTACTATATCTTTTCCCAAATCTCATCTAACTGAACGTTCATTTGGAATAATTGACCCCAAAATTTATCATGATATTGTTTGGTATCTAATAAATGAATGGGAAGATGTTTTAGATCACCTATTTCATAAAGAAATAAATATTTTTTCGTATAGTTTTCCAATTCCTGTAACAAAGAAAAGTGAAGGTGAATTAGGAAAATTAAGACCGGGAAGAATGATCTATGAATTCATTGAAATGGCCGAAAATGACTTAGTTGCAGAAGCTCATAAATTTAAATACCTTTTACTAACCGATGTAAAGAATTTTTATCCATCTATTTATACTCATAGCATTCCATGGGCTTTATCTTCAAAACCTAAAGCAAGAGAAGATATAGGAATATTTAATCTACTAGGTAGCAAAATTGATAAATTATTACAAAGTTCAAATGATAGATGTACAAATGGAATTCCTATTGGATCTGCAGTTTCAGACATTATTTCTGAAATATTATTAGCTAAAGTAGATAGAGAATTATCAAAAACTCTCAACAAACATAAAATCAATTATATAGGTGTTAGATTTAAAGACGATTATAGATTTTTGTGTAATTCGAGAAAAGATGCCGATTTTATTATTAAGAATCTTCAAAATATATTGCGTTTTTACAATTTATCCCTTAGTGAAGATAAAACTGAAATTAAAGAATTGCCAGAAGGATTATTTAGACCATGGACTTCAGAGTATCAAAAATATTCATTAAAAGATGTATATCCAATAAGTTATAAAAGATTTGAAACATCATTGTTAGCAGTTTTAAATATTGACAGAAAACATCCTAACACTGGAATAATAGACAAATTTCTAAGCGAATTAACATCCAAAAAATACAATTTAAAACTATCAATAAAACCGAAAGAAGTTTTTAAGTTATTTAGTCTGTTGTTTCTTTTAAAAGAGAGAAGGGCAAAATCATTTCCTCAAATATTGGCGATCATTGAATTGATATTAAAAAAATTTGAATCAGAAGATGATATCATTAAAAGAATAGAAGAATCGTTGTATAATATTTTCAAATCATATCAAGAAGATATATTTGAGAATCAATATGATTTACTTTGGCTTTATTATTTTTTAAAATCAAATGGTTTTAATAGAAAAAGACTAACAAGAGTTAGTTCACATCCATTTATTAATTCACTGAAATCCAATTCACAAAAGTATTTTGAAAATAACCAAAATATAATTTTATATGATCCTATTAAAGCTAAGGGAAAAAATAAAAAGCTAATTGAATATCTTGCTGTTTTTCCGAAAGATGAAGATAGCAACTAACAATAGCTTTAAGCCGACTGTGCCACGACTAGCATGAATTGATAATTTGAAAATTTTTCGAGCGTGGCACAGCGGCTTAAGCATGGCCGTTATATGTAAAAGAAAAATATACACAATTGTTTTTATACCACTAAATTGGCGGTGTAAGAGCAATGAATATTCACAAACGTTGTGCGTCATGCGCGACGCGTGAATGAAGATTTTAGTTACTTAAACGGAAAAACGTTATGAATAAATTATTAATCTATTTCTTTATCGTATTTAACTTTTTTTCCTGTACGTCAAAAAATAGTAATAATGCTGGTGTTTCAGGGGATAATTCTATTTCTAAGGTTGAGATTAAGTCCAAAATCGGGAAGAACATTGACCGTTATTTATCAGGGATGGAAGCACTTGGTTTTTCAGGTGCCATTGTCGTTAGCGAAGACGATGAAGTTTTACTGTACAAAGGCTACGGGTTGGCCGACCGTGAAACACGGCGCCCATATACATCAAACACTATCCAGACTTGCGGGTCGATTACCAAGCAGTTTACAGCTGCGGCTATTCTGCTTCTCGAAAGCAGAGGAAAGTTATCCGTAAACGATACCATCACTAAATATTTCAGTGAAGTACCCGAAGACAAAAGGAACATCACCATACACCAACTTCTCACACATTCTTCCGGCTTACCAGGAGGCATTGGACCGGATGACGAACCTATTGGAAAGCAGGATTACCTTGACCGAGCAATGAAAGCACCTTTACAATTCAGTCCCGGCACTGAGTACGGGTATTCCAATACCGGGTATTCGCTGTTGGCGATGATTGTAGAAAAAGTTTCGGGGCAGACTTACGAAGCTTTTTTGCGTGAAGAATTGCTTTTACCAGCCGGACTGACCGAGACTGGATATGTTCTGCCTAAATGGAATCGGGAGCAAATGGCAATTGGCTACCGAAAAGGCGAGCGATGGGGTGAAGTTTACCAGAGGGGGTGGATTGAAGACGGGCCAAATTGGCATTTACGTGGTAACGGGGGTATGCACACTACCGTTGGTGACATGTATAAATGGTTAAAAACCGTTCAGGGGCGTAGTGTTTTAAGTAAAGAAGTGGCAAAGCGTTGGACAACTGGCTACGTAACAGAAAGTAATGGATATTCTAAATACGGTTATGGCTGGGTGGTTTATGAGCACAGCAGATGGGGAAAGATAATTACTCATAGCGGAAGTAATCGCATTTTTGAAGCCAACTTTGTTTGGGTGCCAGAGAAAGATTTCTTCTTTTACATTCAGGGAAATACCTCAATGTTTCCTGCGGCAAACGTAGGTAGTAGTAGTAATATTATCGACGCTGCATTCGATTCCACTTTTGTGATGCCGCCATTAGTTCAAATACCAGACTCAGCGAATCCGGAAACGGCTCGGCAAAGAGCCGGAACGTATTATCTTGATGGTGGAAAACTGGAGTTAATAGCAGATGATACAAGACTTTTGGCAAAGCTGACGGGGCAATCCGTTTTTGATTTAATGTTTAACCATAGCGAAGAACAGAAATCCAGATTTACCGAACTTAATAATCGTATCCGCATAGCGATGGATAAGCTTCAAAAAGGACAGAAAGATGCACTTTCGGTAATGATAGGAAATGGCGATGATCCTGTTGAGTTTACAGAACCGTTTCTACGCCGTATCAATCAAATTGGAAATCTAGATTCGATGCATGTTATAGGTACATTTGCAAATAAACCCGGTAGTCGATTTCATGATGCTGGCCCTTGGACAACCTTTGTTTATGCTGAGTTTGCTAATTGGAACCAATACTGGAACTTGATTTGGAATGAAGATGGAACCTATAAAGAGAACAGAAGTGGCCCATGGCCAACCTTCGTTTTGATACCTATAGGAAAAGGAAGATATCAAGGTGTCAGACTGGGGCATCCTTGGAATATGAAAGAAATCCAATATGAAAATAACTGTTTGATTATTGAGACACAGCATGCTTGTACTGTAAAATAGACTGATTGTAGATGTTATTTAGGGTTCAAAATATTGAAAAGGAAGTGCTTCGATATGCCAAAGGTTTCATATATGTAACCGTTTAGAATAAGATAAAAGAATGAAAAGAACACATAACAATGGTTTCCAGCGGATTGCGGGGCTTGTGCGTGATTTCCAAATTTTGAGCCCCATCAAAGCTTGTAGCATTAATCAAATTCTGTGCGCTGAAATCCCGCAACCGCTGAAACCAAACGTTATGCCTCGACACACGCACCTATTCAAAGTGATCATTGCCATGGGATTGTTAACCTGGTTATTCGGATGTTCAAAGGGCGACCGAAACGACACGGCAAACAGTCGTTACATCACCGACCAGTCCTTCCGTGAAAATCTTGCCAAACAGACCACAATGTCGCCCCAAACCCTCGCGCAGCTCAGACAATATAACGTAACCGACAACACCACCCTGAGGTTAGAATTCTTCTTCTATACGGACACTGAGGCAAAGGCAAAGGCATTGGCGGCCGCATTGCGAGAGTTAAATTACGAAGTCGAAACAGGCCCATCAGATGGAAATGAGCAACTCTTCCTTGTGACTGGATGGACTGATCCCCTCAAGATGGACAATCGTTCTGTTGTTGAATGGACGGAGAAGATGTGTCGCCTTGGCTACGAGCACGATTGCGAGTTCGATGGCTGGGGCACAAATCCCGAACAGTGAGCACACCTTCCGCAGCCAATTTTGTAAAAATTACGAATAAAAATTCCAATAAGAGAGGAGGGAGAGGATGTCTCGGTGTTCTTTTTTTAAATTTAGGATTAGCTTTTCTCCATCTGGCACAGTTAGCACATGAATGCCTACAAAAAGCTGGAAAACCCATCGGGCAGTAGGGTTTTGGGTAGGTTTGCCTTTTTGAT
>JALSIL010000106.1 GCA_026990095.1 Lysobacterales bacterium | reverse complement strand
AAGGCTACTTTGGCTTGTTTAAATATCATGATTCCTCTTGTGTTTGTCCTAAGGTTAGATTTTAGCTTAGTATTGTCTCCATACGCAACCGTATTGTCAAGTGTAGAAAGTAGAGACCTTTGCATAATTCGTGGAACGTGTAAAAAAGTTGCAAAAAACTCCACTCTGCGGTAAAAAATTCGCAAATAGCGAGCTATTAGACTCATTTTTTGCCTTGACTGGAGCTTTTTTCACTCTTTTTTCCATCATCCCAGAGTTATACAAAGGTCTCAAGTAATAAAAAAGCCTGTAAATTGGATAATCTACAGGCTTTTGTTAGATTTGAAAAGAGCTTTCTATAACATGAGCTTATTCATACGCTTCACAAACCCAGAAGGATCTTCTAATTGACCGCCTTCGGCTAGTAATGCTTGTTCGAATGTCAATGAAGTCCAATCGGCAAATTTATCATCGTCTTTTTCAGACGAGAGTTTTTTGAAAATTGGGTGTTCAATATTAATCTCAAGTGTTGGTTTGCTGCTAGGCATTTCTTGACCCGCTTGTTTCATTAACTGTTGCATATATAACGCCATGTCTTGCTCATTAAGAACAATACAAGCGGCAGAATCTGTTAATCGATTAGAGACTTTAATTTTTTCGACTTTATCGCCTAAGATTTTTTCCATCTTTTCGATTATTTCTTTGTTGTCTTCTTGAGCTTTTTTAACGTCTTTTTTGTCTTTGTCCGAATCCAATTTATCCAAATCACCTTTTGCAACCGATTTCAGTTTTTTGCCATCAAATTCAGTTAAACCATTGACTAACCATTCGTCAATTCGGTCAGTTAATAACAACACTTCGATGCCTTTTTTCTTGAATACTTCCAAGTGAGGGCTGTTCTTAGCGGTGTTATAACTGTCGGCTGTGATGTAATAGATGTTTTCCTGCTCTGGTATCATACGAGCAACATAATCTTCAAATGTGACTGTTTGTTTGTCATCATCGTTGTGAGTGGAAGCAAAACGCAATAACTTAGATAACTCTTCTTTATTGGCAAAGTCTTCTTGTACACCTTCTTTCATGACATTGCCAAATTCTCCCCAAAACTCATGGTATTGTTCTGCATTCGAATTGGACATTCTTTTCAGTAAGGTTAAAATCTTTTTAGTTGAAGCCCGTTTAATGGATTCTATCACTTTGTTGCTTTGTAAGATTTCTCGCGAAACATTTAAAGGCAAGTCATTGGAATCAATAATGCCTTTTACAAAACGCAAATAACGGGGCAATAAGTTTTTGCTGTCATCCATTATAAATGTGCGTTGCACATAAAGTTTTAAACCGTGTGCGGCATCAGGTTCCCATAAATCAAAAGGGGCTTTTTTGGGAATATAGAGCAGGGAAGTGTACTCGTACTTGCCTTCAACTTGGTTGTGTGACCATATTAATGGGTCATTCCAGTCATTTGAAACGGTTTTGTAAAACTCTTTATAATCGTCTTTTGAAATCTCGGATTTTGGTAAAGTCCACAAAGCTTTAGCACGATTGACTTGAACCCACTCGGTGATTGTGGCTTTTTCTTTATTTTCATCATCCTTGTCATCGCCTTCGCTTTCAACTTCTTTAGTCTCAAGCATATAAATAGGCACAGGAATATGGTCAGCGTATTTTTTGATGATGGATTTTAGTCTAAATTCGTTAGCAAAGTCCTTTTCTTCTTCTTTTAGGTGCAGAATAACTTCGGTGCCTTTTTTGTCTTTTTTAACGTCTTCGATGGTAAACTCACCTTCACCATTTGATTCCCACTTGACGCCAGTTTTCTTGCCTGCTTTTCGGGTTATTAATGTCACTTTGTCCGCAACAATAAAAGAGGAGTAAAATCCAACTCCAAATTGTCCAATCATCTGCGAGTCTTTGGCTTCATCGCCTGAAAGCTTGCTTAAAAATTCTTTTGTGCCAGATTTGGCAATTGTTCCAATATTTTCTACTACCTCAGAACGAGTCATGCCAATGCCATTATCACGAATGGTAACGGTATTCGCTTCGCTATCATGCTCAATCTCGATACGAAGTTCTTTATCGCCTTCATTGAGTGAATCATCAGCAACTGCAGCAAAGCGTAATTTATCGCAGGCATCGTTAGCATTGGAGATTAATTCACGTAAAAATATCTCTTTGTTTGAATAAAGTGAATGAATCATCAATTGCAATAATTGATTGACTTCAGTTTGAAATTTTAAATTTTCTTTTTTAGCCATAATAGTTTAAAAGTGTATTAGTTTTAAGATGGCGTTTATATAAGGACATGTAACTTTTATTCAAGTCAAAAGTTTGAAAAGTTATATGCTTGCAAGATAAGCTATGACAATGCCTAAACAAACAATCGTTAACCAACCATACATTATGATTCGCCACATTAGTGAAACACCTCGAAGTTCCATAAATTCACGCATAATTAGTGTGGCTTTTATGATGGCAATTAAAACAATAAACAAAACCACTTGTATTCCACTGGATTGGAAATGACCAAATAAATAGGTGCTGATGGTAAGGACAATAAGAAATAACCAAATAGTATGAACATTATAATATTTTTTCATGTTTTTACCTGATAATATAGATTAGAGGGAATAGGATAATCCATACTAAATCAACCATATGCCAATAAGCACCACCTGTTTCAACACCTGTATAGTTTTGCGATGAATAACGACCACGGTGTGCTTTTATGGCAACAGCTAATAAAATTATTATGCCTAAAATAACGTGAAGAAAGTGAAATATAGTTAATGAAAAATAGAAAAAATAGAAATCATTGGTACTCATGTTAATTCCGTGTGAAAACTTTTCATTAAATTCGTAGGTTTTAATCGCTAAAAATAGCCCAGCACAAAATAAGGACGCATAAATAAAGTGAATACAATGTTTTACATGATTTTTCTTTATGGAATGAAGGGCAAGAACAACAAAATAACTTGCTGTGATTAATAATACTGTATTAATTGCACCAGTTTCACGATTTAACGTTAGTTGAAACTGGTTAAATAATTCGACATTTTGAGCACGCACTACTGAGTAAGTGATAAAAAATATAGCAAACACTAAAAGTTCTGCAAAGATAAATATCCAAATAGCAAAGTCGCCAGGTAGTAGACGTGGTTGTTTTTTCATGTTTGCAGTTTAACAAACTATTAAATTAAATAATTGATACGAATCAATCAATGCAGTTTATCTTGAAATTTAGCGTATTATTTTTTTTCACATTTTTAAAATTTAGGCTATAATCAATTTTTATTCATTCATCTGTTTTCGATCATTTCAATCGATAAATTTTTAAGAGATTCTATTATGACAAAAGAAGTTTATATCATTGGTGCAAAACGCACCGCAATTGGTTCATTTCAGGGGCAATTTGCCCACACACCATCTCCTACTTTAGCATCAGCTGCCATTAAGGCTGCGGTTAAGCAAGCAGGAGTGAGTCAAGTAGATGAAGCTTTAATCGGTTGTGTTCTGCCAGCAGGTGTTGGGCAAGCGCCTGCAAGACAAGCAGTATTAGGTGCAGGGTTGGATAAATCTGTGGTCTGCACAACGGTTAATAAAGTCTGTGGTTCTGGTATGAAAACAGTTATGCTTGCACACGATGCAATCAAAGCCGGCTCTGCCAATACCTTGGTTGCCGGAGGGATGGAGTCGATGACTTTGGCACCGTACATGTTACCTAAAGCCCGTGGAGGCTATCGAATGGGGCATGGTACTGTATTAGATCATATGTTTTATGATGGATTGCAGAACCCTTATGATAATAACATGATGGGTGTTTTTGCTGAATCTTGTGCAGATAAATACACCTTCTCACGAGAAGCTCAAGATGAGTTTTCAGCTGAGTCAGTAAGGCGTTCTATGGCAGCGATGCAATCAGGTGCTTTTGATGAAGAAATTACCGATGTTGTCGTTAAAAATAGAAAAGCAGAATTAATAGTCAATAAAGACGAAGAACCGCCGCGTTGTAAAATCGATAAAATTCCAACATTGCGTCCTGCTTTTAGACGTGAAAATGGCACAGTAACAGCGGCAAATGCTTCTAAAATTTCTGATGGGGCGGCTGCTGTGGTTATTGCCAGTGGTGATGTTGTAACAGAAAACAACTTAAAACCTTTGGCAAAAATTGTAGGGCACGCAACCTTTGCTCATGAGCCAGAATGGTTTACCACTGCTCCTGTTTCTGCCATGAAAAAGTTAATGAGTGATTTGAACTGGTCTGTACAAGATGTTGATTTATTTGAAATTAATGAAGCCTTTGCTGTGGTGACAATGGCGGCGATGGAAGAGTTGAAAATACCCCATGACAAGGTCAATATTCATGGTGGTGCTTGTGCTTTAGGTCACCCAATTGGAGCCAGTGGTACACGTATTTTAGTGACTTTACTGTATGCCTTGCAACAAAAAGGACTCAAACGCGGCATTGCCAGTTTATGTATTGGTGGTGGCGAAGCAACGGCTGTGGCAATTGAGATTATGTAAAACTAAGGTCAACATTTTCATTCACATAAGCCCTTTATTTTAGGGCTTTTTTGTATTTTTTATGTGAATGTGATCCGAATAATGTTCTATTTCAATAATCTCATTGCAATGAGGACAAGCTAATTCAGTGAGTTTTAACTGCATGTGTTTAATTTCAC
>JALSIL010000105.1 GCA_026990095.1 Lysobacterales bacterium | reverse complement strand
CAACCTAAGAGCAACCTCGCCCTCTTTAACTGGAACAAAGAAGCTTGATATAAAATCAGTTGCTACACAAGAGTATTTACAATATTTAAAAGATAATTTATCACTAATAAAATCGCAGATAGAATCTATAATCAATCGTCCCCTAGGGAAAACATTTGACTATTATTATGCAAACTTTGGTATGGCTGTACGCCTAACAGCTTCTGAGGTTGAAAGAATAAAGCAATTAGAAGAGATTATTAAAATCGAAATAGATAAACAATACGAACTTAGCACAGATGCAGGGCCGACATTTATTGGTGCCAACACCTTATGGGACGGTACAGCGATGCCTAATAACATGCCAAATAAAGGAGAAGGCGTTGTGATTGGAGTGCTTGATACGGGTATCAACATGGATCACCCATCATTTTCTGATGTTTCTGAGGATGGCTATGATTTTGCAGCAGCTAACCCTCTAGGTGCTGGTAACTTTGTTGCAGGCTCGGATTGTAGTGCAACTTTTGTGTGTAACAATAAACATATAGGCGCATGGGATTTTGCAGATGACGGTGTGACCGAAAGCGACGGTCCCGAAGACTCAAATGGTCATGGGTCACACACAGCAAGTACTGCTGCAGGTAATGCAATTACTGCACCCTTAGGAGGTTTTACTTCTGTAAATGGAACAATCCTAGAAGCTCCAAGTATTTCAGGTGTTGCCCCTCATGCTCACATTATTAGCTATGATGTCTGCATTAATTCCTGTTCAGGTGCTGCAATTACAGCGGCTATTAATCAAGCCATTGCCGATCAAGTTGATGTCATATCGTACTCTATAAGTGGAGGAACTTTTCCTTGGAATGATTCTGATCGACTTTATCTTGATGCCGTGGCTGCAGGAATCATGGTCTCAGCAGCAGCAGGCAACACTAACGCATCTATCACAAATCCAGTAGGTCAAGTAAATCACAAAGGACCTTGGTTGCTTTCAGTTGCAAACTCAAGTCATAATCGAACTACAAAAAATCAAGTTGCCATTACACAACCAATGCCCGTACCAACAAATATTACCGATATTTATGGATTATTGGGTGTTGCAGATAATTTTTCAGGAGATGTAAATGCCAACCTTTTATACGCAGGTAACGTACAGGCTGGTAACCAAGAGGCCTGCAGTCCTTTTACTGATAACACTGCATTTACAGGTAAAATTGCTTTAATTATACGAGGTTCGTGTAACTTTTCTGTCAAGATAGACAACGCAGAAGCAGCAGGTGCGGTAGCTGCTATAATTTATAATGGTGTTTCAGATGTTCCCATTGTCATGGGAGGGATTGAAACGACAAACATCCCTGCTTTAATGATTGGCTTAGCTGATGGTGATGCTATTGTAAACTTTATTAACTCTGTAGTTGCCACCGATGTACAAGCATTCATATCAGGAACGACCGTATATGCACTAGTCAATGCTTTAGGAAATATTTTAAATACCAGTAGTTTTAGGGGACCAAATAATACTTTTGATGTCACCAAACCTGATATAAATGGTCCTGGAACAAATATATTTGCAGCTTTTGCTGATGGAACAGCCCCTGCCCCTCAATATAGTTTCTTATCAGGGACTTCGATGTCGGCTCCGCATATTTCTGGTTCTGCTGCACTTATGGTGGCAGCTCATCCGACATGGTCGCCTTCAGAAATTAAATCAGCAATGATGATGACAGCCGATTCAAGTATTTCTGATTCGTTAGGTGGCACTGCAGAACCTGCGAATGCTGACGATGTTGGTAGTGGTACAGTTGATTTAACAAAAGCAGCTAAAGCTGGATTAGTGATGGATGAATCATTTGCAAACTATTTAGCTGCAAATCCTGATACAGGAGGAGATCCAAAAACTTTAAATATACCAAGTGCTAGAAATAGTGCCTGTGGAGCATCTTGTAATTGGAGCAGAACAGTAAAAGATACTTTGGGTGTTGAAGCCCACTGGGTTGTTACAACAGCTACAGATGGAACATTTAATCTAAGCGTACAACCTACCAGTTTTATAATGAATGAAGCACCACCAGTGCCAAATCCTGATGTTATATTTAAAAATGGTTTTGATGACCCTGCTGTAATTATTCCTATCACAAATCAAACATTAACAATTACGGCGACAGGAGTTCCTTCAACAACTGGAAACATGTCTTTTGGAGAAGTAATATTAACAGAGGTAAATGGCTTATCTCCTAGTTTAAGAATAACCGTAGCTGTTAATCAAAACTTACCTTAGATTTATTTAAAAAATTAACTGCTGGTATTATCCATCATTGGTTATGTGTAGAATTTAAAAAAACCTTTAGCTGTTGAAACATATATAATTAATTTCAACAGCGATAGTTTTTAAATTAAACAGGGTAAGCAAGAATAAAAAAAGCCCATACTTTAAAAAGGTATGGGCTTTTTTTGTAGAGATACCGATCGTTATTTTGTATCGGTGTCTTTCATCTTGGCAGAGTCCCCTGCTTTAACGATGGAGAAATTATCGCGTAGCCAGTATTTCTTAATGGCATTGTTGACTTGAAATAAAGTTAAATCTCGAATGGCTTGTTCGTATTTTTTATCCCATTGCATGGTGCGTTTTAAGTCAAGGTTACCAGCCAATGTGCGAACCAAACGGTTATCTTTTGCTCTATCAATTTTGTTGTTTTGTAATAGACCTTTTTTAACATCATCTAACTCTTTTTGAGTGAAACCCTCTTTTAAAACGCGATCAAGCTCTTCATAAAAACCTTTTTCAACATTGGCAAGGTTTTCGGGAGCACAGATGGCATAAGCCCCAAAGGTTGCCACTTCGTCAACAGATGAAGCATTAAACCAAGACCCAGCTCCATAACTCCAGCCTTCTTTGCGACGCAGTCTGTCCGCTAAACGACTGGATAAAAATCCGCCTCCAAACATTTCGTTTGCAACTTCTAAAGCCACATAATCAGGATCCGTGTCTTTCATTTTAAATTTCATCATAGCACCAAAAGCTGCACCGGCTTTATCAGGTGTGTTGACAAAACGATTAATTCCATCTACTTGTGCAACTGATGAGTGAATACGCTCATAATTGGTTTTACTGTTCCAATCACCAAGTAATTGGTTCAGTTTATCTTGAATTGCTTTTTCATCAAAATCTCCAACCACCGCAATATCGGCATCTTGAGCACCCATAAAGGCTTGATGAAATTGTTTTAAATCTTCTGGAGTCACTTTTTTAATCGCTGCAATTTCATCATCAATCGGCATTTTGTATCGCGGGTGTCCAGGCTCATAAGGACTCAAATAACGATCTAACTGCCTAAAAACTTGCGATTGCGGCTGTTGTTTTTGCTGTTCTAACCAAACCACTCGTTCTTGTTTTGCCACTTCCAATTCTTTAGCATCAAAGCTAGGATTTTTAAGCATTTCATCTACTAAATCCAGTAACTTTGGTAAATTTTCTTTGGTTGTTTGAATGGAAATACTGGTGTTTTCGGCACTGCCTCGAACACTGATGTCGGCTTTTAGTTTATCAAACTCGGCTTGCAACTGTTCGCGTGTGTATTTTTTCGTGCCACGCGTTAACATTGAACCAACTAATGAACCTATTATGCCTTGATTTTGCAATGCATCCACATTCCCTAAGTCTAAGTTGATTGTCATGTTCACCGACTCACCTCGTGTCTTCTTGGGCAAATAAACAACTTTAGCGCCATTTTTTAGCGTTTTACGAATACTGCGTTTATCAATATTATCTTGCGAAGGATCAAAATCCTCACCCTGTGCCACCGCCTTTCTGCCTTTATAACCATCCAACATAGCACTCACTTCTTGTTGTGTTAAACGCACAATCGAATCGGCCCTATCAGGCTTTTGCTCAGGTAAAAATTGACCCAATGTTCGGTTATCATTAACCAAATACTCTTCTGCCGCTTTTTGCACATCAGCTAAGCTAACTTTTTCCATGCGATCACGGTTTAAAAACATTAAACGCCAGTCGCCCATGCCAACCCATTCACTTAAGTTTTTAGCAATGCCTTCTGAAGAGTTAAAACCCAACTCAAAATCTTTAATGGCTTTGGCTTTGGCTCGATCAAGTTCTTCTTGAGTAATCGGTTGATTCTTGATGTCTTCCAGTGTCTTTAAAAAAGTCTCTTGCGTTTTGCTTAAGTCTTTATCTTTTGAAACTTGTGCAAAAAAGGTCACAATACCAGGTTCTGCCCATTGGAAGGGAAAGCCAAAAGTACTTGCGGCTAATTTTGTCTTGACGACATCATTATGCAATCGACCGGTTTGATGATCTGCCAAAATTTGCGTTAAGATTTCCACCGCAGGGTAATTGGGCGAAGAGCCAGGCGGAATATGGTACATAGCTGCCAACATTTGCACATCTCCAGGGCGACGAACCGTCACTTGACGTTCTCCGTCTTGGGTTTGATCCACAGTATAAAGTGCTTGTATTTTACGTTTTGGCTTTTTGATTTTTCCAAAATATTTATTCACTAAACCCAATGTTTTATCTTCATCAATCTTTCCTGCTACCACCAAAGTAGCATTATCAGGCTGGTAATATTTACGGTAAAAGTTTTGCAGATTTTTAATGTCAACATTTTCTAAATCAGAACGGGCACCAATGGTTGATTTACCGTAATTGTGCCAATCATAACTTACCGCCATCATGCGCTGCAATAACACTC
>JALSIL010000104.1 GCA_026990095.1 Lysobacterales bacterium | reverse complement strand
GCGATTTTATCGGGCTTTATTTCGCATGTCGGCTATAAAAAAGAAAGCGGCGATGCTGGCGGCTATGCTGGTGCTAGAAACCGCAACTTTTTTATTTTTCCTGGTTCGGCACAATTCAACCAAAAACACACGTGGATAGTCGCAGCAAGTATCGTGCAAACCACCAAAGTTTATGCCAGAACGGTGGCAAAAATAGAACAAGAATGGATTGAAGATATTGGCAAACACGTGATAAAAACCAGTTCATTTGATCCGTATTGGTCGAAAAAACAAGGTTCGGTCATGGGTTATCAACGACTCACTTTATTTGGCTTGCCTATAGTCATGAAAAGGGCTTTCCATTATGGCCCAACCGATGTTGAGACTTCGCACAAGTTATTTATTGAAGATGGACTGGTGCAGCAACAATTACGCACAAGATTGCCGTTTTATTCACACAATCAACGGCTAATTGCCGAAATTCAAGCCCAAGAAGACCGCCAACGCAAACAAGATATATTGCTGGAGCCGTGGCGTTTGGCAGAGCTTTATGCCAGTATTATCCCTGACCACATTTATAGCGAAAAATTATTGGCTAAATGGTTACGCAAGCAAGATAATAAATGCTTGTTTTTCAGCCATGAGCAATTAACCAAATCGGGTAGTTCTAAGCCACAGGCAGAACTGTTCCCCAAGCAATTGGCTATAAGGGGATTGAAACTGAACTTAAACTACAATTTTGCCCCTGGAGAACAGAACGATGGCATCACTGTCACGATTCCCTTACAGTGGCTCAATTCGTTTACAGATGATGATTTTCAATGGTTAGTGCCAGGTTTAATTAAAGAAAAATTGGAATTAATGATAAGAGGATTGCCCAAACCCATACGCCGCAACTTAGTTCCTGCCAGTGAATACGCACAAGCAATTGCAGATTCAATGGCAGTTAAAAACGGTGATTTCTTCCAGCAAATTATTACAGAAGTCGCACGCATGAGCGGGGTAAAAACCACCGTTGAAATGTGGCAAGCCAAAGATTTGCCAACGCATTTAAAATTTATTTTTAAAATCGTTGATAAAGACAATAACGTTCGTGAAATTTCACGTGATTTTAACGCCTTACAAATACAGTTCAGTAAACGAGCCAATATATCTTTTCAGCAAACCGCATCCCAAACCCATCAAGTTAACAACGCCAAAGATTGGGTCTTTAAGACCATTCAAGCCGAAATTAAATTGGACAATGGTTTGATTGCCTATCCCGCAATTATCAAACAAAAGGACAGTGTAGGTTTGCGACTGTTTGAAACCAAACAACAGGCACAAGCACAGCATTTGCAAGGTCTAAAAACGCTGGTCAAGTTAAAAATCCCTGCCAAGTACCGTTATTTACAAAAAAACCTCAAAACCAGCATCCAATCGCAATTCGCTTGGAATCAGTTGGAAACAGAACACTCGTTGGTTGAACACATCATTGATGCTGTTTTACAAGATATTGTCGAACAAAACGCACCAATAATGACACTAGAATCCTTTGACAAATTGTGTTCAATCCTCGATAAAACGTGGTTAGCCAAATCCAACGAAATGTGTAAAGCGATTAATCCCATCATCGAAAACTGGTACGTCGTGTGGCAAGAAATCGAAGACAAAGCGGACAAGTTAACAGATGAAACCTACGATGACATGCAACACCAATTGGACTATTTGATATATGCGGATTTCTTATATGAAGTCGAAATACCGCAGCTTAAACACTACCCACGATTTATCAAAGGTTTGGAGATTCGCCTTGATGCGGCAATAGAGAACCCCACAAAAGAAGCCGAAAAACTAAAGTTACTACAAAAAGTGAGCCTGCCTTTTTATCAAGCCTGTGAACAAGCAGAAATTTACAGCAAAGAATTGCAACAATTTCACGTGTTACTGGAAGAATACCGAATATCCTTATTTGCCCAAAACTTAGGAACAAAACAAAAAGTGTCAGAAATACGCATAGCAAAAGCATGGGAAAAAATTAACGGGCAAGTGGGATTTAAGCATCGGCTAAAGCCAAACTGGTAAGTGGGATTCATCCCACTCAACCCAAAAAAACCCAAAAAAGCGTCAGCTAAAGCCAAACTGGTAAGTGGGATTCATCCCACTCAAACCCCAACAAAGCCAAAAAAGCATCGGCTAAAGCCAAACTGGTAAGTGGGATTCATCCCACTCAAACCCCAACAAAACCAAAAAAACGTCGGCTAAAGCCAAACTGGTAAGTGGGATTTATCCCACTCAACCCAAACAAAGCCAAAAAAGCGTCAGTTAAAGCCAAATTGGTAAGTGGGATCCATCCCACTCAAACCCCAACAAAGCCAAAAAAGCATCGGCTAAAGCCAAACTGGTAAGTGGGATTTATCCCACTCAAACCCAAACAAAGCCAAAAAAGCATCGGCTAAAGCCAAACTGGTAAGTGGGATTCATTCCACTCAACCCAAACAAAGCCAAAAAAGCATCGGCTAAAGCCAACGATCCAAAAGAACCAACTATTCAGCAAAATTTATCCCGCTCAAAAAAAAATACAAAATAAATGACCTTTAATTATAAAAACAACGTATTTATAAGTATTCCTGAATTAAAAGTGAATAAGGCATCGTAAATGAGAACCACTTCACAAATAAACGCAAAATTCAGGTAAAAACTAAAGAATGATAGCTAACTGATTGAAAAAATTAGAATTTTCCAGTAATTTTCTTGTAAATTAAACAGCAGTCGCCTATCATTCACAACGATAACGATTAATTAAGAGGAATTCAGAATGAAGAAAATAACAAAAATGGCACTTGCAGCCAGTTTATTAGTTGGTGGAATCGCATCAACACAAGCTTGTTCTTTAGGGGCTTGGGATGACAATGCATCCAGTACATCTTTAGCAGGAGGTCCTGCTGATCCAATAAATGTATTTGCCCGTTACCAAGGTTTATGTGCCATGCAAACAGCCGGTGCAACCCCGCAGGTACTAAATAATGGCATAAATGGAGCAACAAGTGGTCCTGCTGGCGAAGCAAGCATGATTGCACGTTTTTACTTTTTACCAGGTGCTGCAACTGGCCCAATATTCACCACCTATTCTGATGATGCAGCAACAACGGCAATTTACACCGTCTCCTATGATGGAACAAATGTAACCGTAACACCTGCAGGTGGTACAGCGGTAAATGTTCCAGTTGGTCCAACAAATTGGCATTCAGTTGAAGTTAAGTGGGCAAATAATGGCGGTGCTATTGATGTATGGGTTGACTCCGATGCAACAGTTGATCCAGCCGATGCCTCAACCACATCAGCAGCCACTGCAGACACAATTCAAGCCGGCATCTTAGGCGGAACAGCAGGCATGATATTTGATGCTTATGAATCTCGTAGAACGACTTCTGTTGGACGTCTTGTGAAAGGAGACTCAACTGGTGATGGAGCAGTTAATATTGTTGATGCCATTGGGGTTGTCGGGGAAATTAATAATACATTAACGAATGTGGGGCAACCTGATTGTACAGAGGATGGCAACATAAATATAGTTGATGCAATATGTGTTGTTAATATCATTAATGGCATTTAATAAAAAACCAAACAAAATTATAGGTATAAAATTATGAATAAATTAATAAAATTCACATTAATAACACTTTTGTTTATTTCTCAGTTAAGTGTTTCCGCTGAAAAATCAACATTATTACTTTCATCAGATAATGAAAGTGTTTCTTTTGATTTTTTAAATGTAGATAAAGTAACTGCAATGCAGTTTGATATCGTAGGTACAAGCATTAAAAATAACAATAAATTATCATTGAAATCTTGCTTATCTGGTCTTGCTAAAACACATCAAGGAACCTGCCAAATTAATAAAGAAGGTAATTTGCGTATCACTATTTTTAGTTCTTCAAACGCTGAATTGGTTTCTGGGAATATTGGTAAGTTAAAACTAGTTGGAAATGACTTGAAGATTAATAATGTGGTTATGGGAACAGCTGATTTGCAAACAATAAAGGGAGATATTGTACTTGATATGCATGATTTAAAAGCTGAAAATAAATATAAATAATTTAAAATATATATTAAAATAAAATTGGAGTATTAGAAATAATGAATAAACTAAAAAGAATAACAGCGATAGCATTAATTGCGATTACAGGCTGTGTGTTTGCTCAACCTGCAACAATTGTTGGAAGTAATAGCGGTCAAGTTGGAGGCACAGTAGTCATACCAGTCAGTTATTTAGGAACTGGATCAGGTGTCGTTGGCGTCCAAATGGATATTGGCTATGACACAGCTGCCACCTCACTTGGTAATGCCGACTTAACAAGCTGCGGAGGAACGTTGGGAGGAACAGCTATAAGTTGTACTCAACAAGCAAATAGTATCCGTCTAACTGGATTTAGTGCTACTCTGACTGAAATACCAGACGGTTCACTAGGAACTATATCATTTACTATTGGTAACGCAAACGTTGCACCATTTACTTATAACCTGACCGTGCAAGGTGAAGTTTACAGTGATGCAGCACTTAATACTATACCTCCTAATGGCTCTACTGATGGAGCAGTGATGGTTGTAGCAGGCCCTCAACCTGACTATTCATCAGCTCCTGTTGGTGGTTCAACTATTGCCTTAAACGGCTCTATCGGCACTAACCCAACATCTGATGTGCTTATTACCAATGCAGGCCCTGCTGGCGCTCCTAAC
>JALSIL010000103.1 GCA_026990095.1 Lysobacterales bacterium | reverse complement strand
AATCTTTGTGCGTGTTTTACCCACAGGATTCTTTTGCCGAAACTTTTGGTCTTATCTATGCCGAAGCCAATGCACTTGGTACACCCGTATTGGCGCATGATATAGGTGCCGCACGAGAGGTATTGCACCTCAATAACCCGCTTATTGATGCCAATAATTACCAACAAATTCAAGAGGTAATTGTTTCATGGCAGAAGTGCTTTCCACACGTGGACTATAACCAAGACTTTAATGTTGAAAGTGTTTTACAGCAGTGGAAAAAAGTTTTATAAGTCTTTGGGTATTAGTATTATTGAACTGCTTTGCCAATATTCTGATCAAGAAATTCAAGTATTTTACGGTAAACTCTTTGCCGATTCTCATCATCATAATAACCATGAGCTTCATCACTCAATCTAAGCCATTGATACTTTTTACCAACTTTATCAAAAGCTTTCATGAGAGATTTGGCTTGCGCAATTGGGGCTCGGTTATCTCTGGCTCCATGTATGATTAAAACTTCTGCTTTGATTTTGCTGACATTATAAACCGGTGAACGCTGTTTTTGAATTTCTTCGTCATCCCCCAACACTTCAATTAAATAATTTAAACCTCTTTCATCTTGTGGTATGTCGCCTTTTTTAAACATCATCGGTAAATTGTAAACGCCCATTGAGCCTATGGCACATTTATAGAGGTCAGGTTCTCTAAAAGCTCCTGTTAGTGCTGCATAAGCGCCATAGCTGGCTCCAAAAATACAAACTTTACTTGGGTCAACAATACCTTGTTTTATCATTTCTAATGTGCCATCTGTAATGTCATCTTGCATTGTCGTGCCCCAATTACCATGACCAAGTTCTTCAAAAGAAGTGCCAAAACCACCTGAACCTCTGAAATTAACTTGTAAGACTGCATAGCCTCTGCTTGCTAATAATTGCACTTCCCAATCGTAGCCCCAATAATCTCGAACGCCATAAGGCCCTCCATGAGGTAACACAACCATTGGAAGTTTTTCATCTGATTCAAATAAAGGTTTAGTTAAATAAGCATTTATTTTCATGCCATCACGAGCGGGAAAAGAAATGCTTTGTGTGGTTGCAAGTTGTTTAGAATTTAGCTGCGGATGACTTTTGAATAAATGTTTTGCTTTTAACTTTTTAGTGTCAAACAAATAATAGTCACCAGGGTTATTATCAGCGTAGACAAAAACAATCGCTAAATTTTCGTCATTTGTTGCACTTGTAATAATGACATCGCTTCCTTTAAATGTCTTAAAGAGTTTTTTATGCAGATTTGATTTAAAATCAGTTTTATCCAAATAATGGTAGCGAGGGAGATCAATATCTGTACCCACAGCGACAATGTGTTTCTTAGTAAAGTCGTGTATAAGCAGAGATACATCCACATTTTTGTCATGAAATAGCTCTTTAACCTCTTTGGTTTTTAGTGAATATAAAAACAACGCACGTGTACCCTTGCTAACATTTGCCAAAAAATAAACACTTTCATTGTCTTTTGAAAAACTTACTGGAGTTATGTTTTTTCCATCAAAGTTATCTAACACCAATGGACTCCATTTATCCTTTGATGAATCTCGATAAAAAACCAAATTATCACCCTGTTGGTTTTCTCCAGTTGCAAAGCGTACAGCGCCCAAGTTATCGGTTATGCCTGTAGCAAGAGGTAAGGGTAGCGTCCCTATTTTTCGTTTTTTGCCTGAATAAATATTTAGTTTATAAATTATAGGCAAGGCTTTTTTATTGGCAATCCAATAATCCCCTTTAATTCTCCATGGATAAAAAGACAAAAGTATGTGTTTTTTGTCTTCTTTCAATAAATCAATAATTTCTTGATGACCATAGTCAGATTGCCTTGTTTTAATGCGTTTATCGGCTTGGTTTTTTCCTGATTTATAACCAAAAATAGTTTTGTATTCGGAGCCATCAACATTGACTGCCAGCAGTTCTCCGTTTTCAAATTGTGTTTTGTTCCAAGCATAACTTTGAGTAACTGTATAAACCAAACGATTTTCGTTAACCCAATAGACCTTGCCAACCGACTTCCTATCACCTTTTACAGCAAAAATTCCAGTTGGTTTCATTGTCTTTTTATCCAACACCACCAGTAAATCTTCACCATCTTTACGTAAAACAACAGAAATATGTTTGCCATCAGGAGAAATAAGAACATCTCTTGATGAAGCGAGGTTTGTAAAATTTTCAATGGCAATTGGTGAAATGCTTGTTGCGAAGCTGGTCGATACGATGACTGTAATTAACAGCAGTGCTAAGCTCAGTTTTTTCATGGTCATTTTGTGTAAATTGTTTAAGATAATATTTTGAGTTTAACACAAAACCCACTAAATATTTACTCTTAACGCAAATCCCATGCATCAATCCAATTGACTTGGGCTTTTTTGAGTTTGAATTCTTCCATCAAGACCTTTTCCATCTCTGGCATATGCGCAGCGCCATAAAAGATAGCGAAAGTTTTGTTGCCTTTTTCTATTTCACGACGCAACACTTTGAGTGCTTTTAAGTTTCGAGCACTGACAATAGTTGAGCCTTTATCGCCTTCTATCGCATCCATTACTACATCCATGGACATAAATTGTTGGGCAGCCACAATTTTCATTTGTTTTTCTCTGTTATCAGAAAAATAAGCAAACAATAAATCCATGTCATTCATGGCATCGGGATTGGTGGCTTGTTGTTGCATTCCAACCAACCACATGCGTAAAAACATCGAGAAAAATGACTCGCCTTTTTCATCCATGCTCTTCATGAAATCATCGGGTGAAATATCAGCGTGGACAAAGTTTTTGGGCGAATAATCGACCTCATCCAATTGAAAAGTTAAACCCAACATCTCTTTCATGCCTGTTTGAATCATGGATAACAAGCCTTTGCCTTCGCTGGCAGCTTTATCGCCCACGTGCGTGCCTTCGGGTGCAACCAATTCATAGAGCACCACATCGTAAGTTTTGAACAGCTTGTTCAGGTTTTCGTAATAGGATTTATCCGCCACATGAACCGCACTGATTAAATCCACATACATATCGGGCGGTATACCATTTTCAGGCACATAGCGCACATTGGCTAATTGCAAAGCAACAGGGGTGTTGCCCTCCTTTTTGAT
>JALSIL010000102.1 GCA_026990095.1 Lysobacterales bacterium | reverse complement strand
TACGTAAAAAAGTAGTTTTGTTTTTTTCAGTTATTGGTGTTTTTGTGGGTTCTTTAGCTACGGAGAAAGAAAAAGTGGCTAATAGAAAAAGTAATACGGATGATTTCATGCAAAAAGGTGATTTTTAAATTAGTTCAATATCTAGGGTCAAAAAGTATTTTATCAAGTGCCGTCCTGCCATTTGGGTTATAATTCCTACTAAAGACTATGAGTATATTCACGAACGCAACTCCAACACTGCCTAGCGTTATCAAAGCTTCTCGTTTTATCTATAAATACGTGCAAACATCGCTTTTGTTTCAAAACTAACAAAAAAACAAACTCATATTTAGGATAAAGATGGCAAGATTAACATTTCAATCCAGGGTTGTTTATAATAGCGTTTTTAATTTCCAAAGGAAAATCATGAAATCTTTAGCGGTTTATTGTTCCTCCAGTGATGTTATTCATCAAGATTATTTTAACAGTGCACAACAATTAGGAAAACTGATGGCAGAAAACGCCGTTCGACTTATTTATGGCGGTGGCATGGTTGGTCTAATGGGCGAGGTGGCCCTGCATGTCAAAAAACACGGTGGCACAACCTTGGGCGTGGTTCCCAAAGCATTGAATATCCAAAATGTGGTTAATGATATTGATGATGAATTAATCATTACTGATGGCATGCGTGAACGCAAAGCTATTATGGACGAACGTGCCGATGCTTTTATTGGTTTGGCTGGTGGCTTTGGTACTTTTGAGGAAATGTTTGAGGTATTAACCTTAAAACAATTAGGCTACCACAATAAGCCCATTGTATTTTTAAATGTGCGCGGTTATTACAACAAACTTTTGGAAATGTTCGAACACATTTATGCCGAGGGCTTTGCCAAAGAAGAATACCGTCAAATTTATCATGTGTGCGATACGCCACAAGAGGCTATGGATTACTTACAATCTTATCAGCCACCTAATTTGCCCGCTAAGTGGTTTGTCTAAATATTGGGGATTAAACTTTTTGGTGATTTCTTAGGTAGGTTAAGGGCTTGTGATTGTGTGTGATTTTACTATCGGGATTTGGGTAATATGACAGTTGCATGACAATTGTGTCATTTGCATCCAAATGTTAACTTTTTATTAAAAATACAGCATTTGGGTGCTGCGAATGGTTTGTGGTCGGTTAAAATAATGTTTTTTTAAACGACACAGAATTTCTTATGGTAAATATTATTTCAGAAATGTTGGGGAAATCCCCTGTTCAACCCATTCAGGATCACATTGGTGTTGCCTACGAATGCACTCAAATGCTTCCTTCTCTGCTTGAGGCGGCCAATTTAAATGATTGGGATAAAGTGGCAAAAGTAAATGAGCGCATTAGAAATCTAGAGCATGATGCGGATAAGATTAAAATGAAAATTCGTTCAAATTTGCCTAAAAGTTTATTTATGCCTGTGCCGAGGCAAGATCTGCTTGAGTTGGTTTTGGTTCAAGACAAAATTGCCAATATCACCAAAAGCATTGCAGGCATGATAAACCAAAGAAAAATTCAAATACCAACAGTTATGTACGATGAGTTTATGGTTTTTGCTAATTTGTGCGTGGATGCCGCCAAATTTGCTAAAAAGTCG
>JALSIL010000101.1 GCA_026990095.1 Lysobacterales bacterium | reverse complement strand
TGGTGGAAAGTTAATGGTGTTAGAATTTACCGAAGTTAATTTGAAATTTTTAGCCAAAATATACGACTTTTACTCGTTTAAAATATTGCCAGAAATTGGTGAGATTGTTGCCAAAGACCGCGATTCTTACCAATATTTAGCCGAATCCATTCGCAAACACCCGAATCAAGCCAAGCTCAAAGCTATGTTTGAAAAAGCAGGATTTGAACTCTGTAAAGTCGAAAACATGAGTGGCGGAATCGTCGCCATACACACTGGTTATAAAACATGAACACAGCAACAGAACAAGTCGAAACAAAACAAAACAATTGGTTTGAAGATGTATTTTTAGACACCATCAATTCAGCCATGAACAAAAGCTTGTCTTATGATATTGCATCAGTCAAAAAGTTAGAAGCGTTTGAAAATAAAGTCATAAAGGTTGAACTTGATAAAACACCTTTCATTTTTTATATTAAAATACAAGATAAAAAAGTAATGTTGCTAAAATATTGCAATGACGTAGTCGATACAACCATCAAAGGAACCCCATTGGCATTGTTTTCCATGAACAATGACGAACCAGTTGTGGGTATTAAGAGTGTGCAAATCAATGGCGATGCTAACACTGGACAATTCTTTGCTAAATGGCTCAAAAATTTGCAACCCGATTGGGAAGAAGCGTGGTGTGATTTACTTGGTGATGGCATGGGCGTTCGTGTATCCAATATCGCCAAAGGCCTGCTTGATTTTGGTAAAAAATTTAAAGACTCACTCATTTCAAATACCAGTGAATACCTCGTTGAAGAATCTCGTGATTTAATTTCACCCAGCGAAATGGAAGACTTTTTAGACGAAGTCGATGATTTAAAAGCCGATACCGCTCGATTAGAACAACAGATTAGGGCGTTGAAGCACAATTAATGAATATTTTTCGCCTAACCAAGATTTTACACACTTTTGCCAATTACCGTGTCAAGGATTTGATACCAAAGCAGAAGAGTAAAAAGCGTATACATCTGTTGCGGCTATTATCTCCTTTTGCTAGCAAAGGAAAGGCTTGTAAAAACAATCCTGAAAAACTACGCAAAGCCTTAGAAGAATTAGGGCCTATATTTGTAAAGCTTGGGCAAGTTTTATCGACTCGTCCTGATATGATTCCATCTGAAATCACTGAAGAACTGGCAAAACTACAAGACGATGTGGAACCCTTTGCTTGGGCGGAAGCACGTGAATTTATAGAACAACAATTGGATCAACCATTGGATGAAATATTTAATTCAATCGACGAAACGCCGTTAGCATCAGCCTCGGTTGCGCAAGTGCATGCCGCCGAATTAAAAGACGGTCGCGAAGTTGTCATAAAAGTCCTTCGACCAGGCATCAAAAAAATGGTCAAAAGGGATTTAGAACTGATGCGTTCGGTGGCAAAACTGGCACGAACATTTGGCAACCCCGGCGTGCAAGTTGATCCAGTTGAAATTGTAGAAGAGTTTGAAAAAACGATTTATGATGAGCTAGACTTACAACGTGAAGCGGCAAATGCATCGGTTTTACGTAAAAATTTCAAAGACTCCGATGATTTATATGTGCCCGAGATTTATTGGCAATACTGCAAAGAAAAAGTCATGGTGATGGAACGAATTTATGCCATTCCTATTCGTCAGTTTGACAAACTCAATGCAGCAGGGATTAATCTGCAAGTGTTGGCAGAAAAAGGCTTAAAGTTATTTTATACTCAAGTTTTTCGGGATAATTTTTTTCACGCGGACATGCATCCCGGCAATATATTTGTCAATCCAACCAACCCTGAAAATCCACAAGTTATATTGCTTGATTTTGGTATCTGTGGTTCACTGCCCAAAGGACATAAGTTGGATTTAGCCAATAATTTCATGGCATTTTTCAACCAAGATTACCGCCGAATTGCCGAATTGCATATTGAAGCAGGCTGGGTTCCAGCCGATACCAGAGTGGACGAACTTGAATCGGCTACACGGACAATATGTGAACCGTATTTTGCCCGTCCAATCAGTGAAATATCTTTTGGTGAAGTGATGCTCAAAACTTTTGAAATGGCTCGCAAATTTCAACTAGTTATACAACCTGAATTTATTTTATTGCAAAAGACTTTGCTTAATATCGAAGGACTAGGACGCCAACTTTATCCAGAATTGGATATATGGCAAACATCAAAACCTGTGCTTTCAAGCATCATGAAAAAGAGTTATGGCATGGATGGTGCGATGGAGACTATTAAGAAAAATTTACCCACATGGCTAGAACAAACCGCTGAAATACCGCATCTTGTGCATGAATTGCTGAGCCTCAAAACAAAACCATCAACAAAACTGCAACAAATTGAACAAGCAAAAAGTGACAAGCAGCAGCAAAACAGTGAAAACAAAAAAACCTTTGCCTTACTGGCAACAGGCTTCGGAATTATCACCGCATTGCTTTATTCCCTAGATGCCAATACAAGCAAATACCTCGGAATGACCATCCCAACCATGGCAAGCTTAGCCACCACAGCAATCTTTCTAGTTAAATCATTAAAAAACAAGTGAGCATGCCTAGTTTATTGGGGTTAATAAGCATTGAAATCTCACATCATCATACTAAACAATTCAGGTTTGTCATTGAGGTAATTGCTGTAAAAATCCAGTTCTTTCATGCGTTTGACTAGTGGTTCAAAGTCTTTGACATTTTTTAATTCAATGCCAACAATGGCAGGTCCATGAGCGCGGTTGTGCTTTTTGTGGTACTGGAAATAAGTGATGTCATCATGCTCGCCTAACACATCGGCAACAAATTCTTTTAAGGCTCCTGCGCGTTGTGGAAACCTGACCAGAAAATAATGTTTTAAACCGCCGTATAGTAGGGCTTTTTCGCGAATTTCTTCAATCCGTGTGATGTCATTGTTGCTGCCACTTAAGATGCAAACAACCGTTTTGCCTTTGATTTTATCGGCGTATTGTTCTAAGCCTGAAAGTGCCAGTGCGCCAGCTGGTTCAACCACAATTGCATCTTTGTTGTAAAGGTTTAATATGGTTTGGCAAATCAGCCCATCATCCACCGTGATTAAATCATCTATTTTATCCTTGCATTCCAGATAAGTAAGCTCACCGACTTGTTGCACGGCGGCTCCATCGACAAAACCATCAATTTTATCCAATTTAACCGCATGTCCTGCCGTAAAAGCGGCTTGCATGGAAGCGGCATTTTTGGGCTCCACACCGATGATTTTGGTGTTGGGCGATAATTGTTTAAATACAGTACTTATTCCTGATGCTAAACCACCACCACCTATTGGCACAAATAGGTAATCAATGGGTTGGTTGTATTTTTCAAGAATTTCCAAAGCAATGGTCGCTTGTCCTTCGATAATTTCTAAATCATCAAAAGGGGGAATATAGAGATAACTGTTTTCTTTGCAAATCCTTTTGGCAGCTATTCCCGTCTCATCAAAGGTATCGCCAATAAGTTTAACTTCAATTTGCTTTTGCCCAAACATTTTGACCTGTTCGATTTTTTGGTTGGGTGTGGTGATTGGCATAAAAATCGTGCCTTTGATGCCCAGTTTATGGCAGGTGTATGCTACGCCTTGGGCATGATTACCCGCACTGGCACAAACCACGTGTTTGACATCGTGTTGCGAGATTTTATTATAAGCCCCACGAATTTTATACGACCGCACCTGTTGTAAATCTTCACGCTTGAGGTAAATATTGGCGTCATAAATTACCGAATACTGTAAGTTTTCTTGCAAAGGTGTGCGTTGCACAACCGCTGATATGCGCTTTTTTGCGGCTTTTATGTTTTCGATTGTTGGGCTTTGGGTGTGCTTCATAATTAATTTGTTAATCTATAAAAAGTTTCTCTTTCTGTCTTATCTAAATATCTTATATTGAATATATTTTCGCTGCACATTCTTAAGTCTATAATTTTGTCATTATATGTAATTAGAGTATATTCTTTGCCTATAAAATACTGAACATCACAACTATTCGAAGACATTGATAATTCACCTTGCTTATCTACAAATGGCAAGTTGACAAGTCCAGTAGCAATTAATTTGTCAATTTTGATTCCTTTATAGGTTTTATAAACAGTAAGTTCAATATTCAGTTTTTGACTTGAGATTAAATTTTTATTAATCTCTCCAACTGTAGTAATAGATGTGATAACGGCAAAATATACACCATCAGCTTGGTTAAATCTTTCTTCAACTGATAATTCGCTTGATATACATGTGCAAGCATTAACGACTGTGCTTAATAATGAAGTAATTAAAATTAGAGCCAATCTAAAACTTCTAAATGATAGGGTTTTATGATATTTTTTTAGCATTATATTTCCTTAGTTGGTTTTGAAAACTCTTCATTCCCGTGAAAATGGGAATCCAGTTCTAATTAAGATACTGGATGCCCGCCTTTGTGAGTATGACAATAGAAGGTAAAATTATTATCCGCGTTAATCTGCGTTATCTGCGGATAAATAACGTTTTAACTATTCTGCGGTCTTAAGCCACGGACTGTTTTACCTGTTTGCCAAATTTCTGAGTCATGAATTTCTTTTAGCTCTTCGTTAAGTTTTTCACGGTAATCTTCTTTTGAGTTGGCTTCAATAGTAATACGAGCTTCGTTGCCTGTTTTTACACTATCGTACAATTCTTCAAATAAAGGCTCGTTTAAGTCACGGAATTTATGACGCCAATCCAATGCACCGCGTTGGGCGGTGGTTGAGGTGTTGGCGTACATCCAGTCCAT
>JALSIL010000100.1 GCA_026990095.1 Lysobacterales bacterium | reverse complement strand
CTCACATCAGGATGGAACTTACGTGCCAGCCTTTTGTAGGCTTTTTTAATTTCTGCCTTGGTCGCTTTTTTATCGACGCCAAGTATTTTGTAATAATCTTTATATTCCATTGAATATTCTATAATTTTAAACTTCTAGCTAAATGGTGTTAATTTACTCTTTTTCAAGGCAGATAAATAGCTAAATAGTGCCAAAATCACTTAATAATTTTATAAATGATAATGATTGTCAGTTTATAAGTGTTAAAATACCCTGCATTAATTTTAGTACTGATTTATGATTTTTGATAAGCAATACGACGTCATCGTGGTTGGCGGCGGTCACGCAGGAACAGAAGCCGCTTTGGCTGCTGCTCGCATGGGTGCATCAACATTATTGCTCACGCACAACATCGAAACCATCGGGCAAATGAGTTGCAATCCAGCCATTGGCGGTATTGGTAAAGGTCATTTGGTTAAAGAAATTGATGCCATGGGAGGCATTATGGCACAAGCCACCGACCACGCTGGTATTCAATGGCGCACACTCAATTCACGCAAAGGACCAGCAGTTCGTGCCACACGGGCACAATGCGACCGTGTTTTGTACCGAAATTTCATTAGAAAAACAGTCGAAAATCAAGCCAATTTAGAAATTTTCCAACAAGCCTGCGATGATTTAATCATCGAAGATGGCAAAGTCACTGCTGCTGTTACACAAATGGGCTTAGTCTTTAAAGCCAAGACCATTATCTTAACTGTTGGCACTTTTCTGGGTGGTAAAATTCATATTGGTTTATCCAATCACCAAGGTGGACGCGCAGGTGACCCTCCTGCGAAAACATTAGCACAAAAACTTCGTGCCCTGCCCTTTAAAGTGGCTCGATTAAAGACAGGGACGCCCGCACGCATTGATGGCAACTCGGTTGATTTTAGCGTTATGGAAGAACAACCTGGCGATAAAAAAATCCCTGTATTTTCTTATCTTGGATCATTGGATGATCACCCTGAACAAATTTCCTGTTATATCACTCACACTAATTTACAAACGCACAAATATATCAAAAGTGGCTTAGACCGTTCACCGATGTACACCGGAGTGATAGAAGGGTCAGGGCCGCGTTATTGTCCTTCGATTGAAGACAAAATCATGCGCTTTGCCGATAAAGACTCGCACCAAATTTTTGTTGAACCCGAAGGATTAAATACCACCGAACTTTATCCCAATGGCATTTCAACCAGCTTACCATTTGATATACAACTCAAATTTATTCGTTCCATCAAAGGCTTTGAGAAGGCGCACATCACCCGTCCTGGTTATGCGATTGAATACGATTATTTTGACCCTCGTGGTTTAAAAGATTCATTGGAAACCAAATACATCGAAAATCTATACTTTGCAGGACAAATCAACGGAACAACCGGGTACGAAGAAGCAGGCGCTCAAGGACTTATTGCAGGCATGAATGCCGCATTAAACACCCAAGGAAAAGATTCCTGGAGTCCCAAAAGAAGTGAAGCTTACATTGGCGTATTGATTGACGACCTTATTACCAAAGGCACAAACGAACCTTACCGCATGTTTACTTCACGTGCAGAATACCGTTTATTGTTACGCGAAGACAATGCCGATATGCGCCTAACACCCAAAGCCCGCGAATTGGGATTGGTTGATGATTACCGCTGGCAAAAATTTAGCGAGAAAAAGAAAAGTGTTGATGCTGAACTAAAATTCATGCAAAACATACACCTATCACCACACAACACTTACGGCAAAAACTTCAGTGCTCAGTACCCAGACATTCCATTAAACAAAGAAGTCAGCGCCTATGATTTGTTGCGTCGCCCAGAAATGAACTACAGTATGTTAGTCAAAGTTGAAGGCTTAACAAATCAGTTAAATGATGAAAAAGTGATTGAACAAATCGAAATCCATGCACAATACTCAGGCTATATGGAACGTCAATTAGCTGAAATTGCTAAATCAAAAGCGCATGAAGGAAAAGCAATTCCTAATCAATTTGATTATAAATCCGTCACTGGATTGAGTGCGGAATTGACTGAAAAGCTTGCCGAGATAAAACCCCAAACCGTTGGACAAGCCACTCGCATCCAAGGCATGACACCTGCGGCTGTTGCTTTGCTGTTGGTGCATTTGAAACGTGCAAGTTAATTGACACACATGACAATGTGTGGTATTATGTGTCAATAGTCAAATTTAGGTATAAAAAGATGGCAACAAATCTTGCAATTGATGATGATTTATTGATTGAAGCACAGAAAATTAGTGGCTTAAAAACAAAGAAGGATACGGTCAACAAAGCTCTTTTTGAATTTGTCAACCACAGAAAACAACAAGAAATAATCGAACTTTTTGGTGTTATGGAGCCTGATGCCAATTACGATTATAAAAAAGCAAGACAAAAAGACGGATGAAAATATTAGTTGACACCTCAATTTGGTCTTATGCATTTCGTGCTAACAAACCTGAGTTCAAATCGCATGTTGATACACTTATTGAGATAATTTCCAATAACAACATCATCATTATTGGTGCAATTAAACAAGAAATTCTTTCAGGCTACTCTGACATAAAACAGTTTCAAAAACTTGAAAAGAAAATGATTGCTTTTGAAAACTCGACAATTCGTGATGATGATTATATTCAAGCGGCTAAATTTTCCAACCAGTGTCGCATCAATGGAGTCCAAGGCTCTCCTGTAGATTTTCTTATATGTGCAGTTGCCTATCGACTCGAAGTTAAAATTTATACTACTGACAAAGACTTTTTCCATTACCAAAAATACATACCGATAGAACTCTTATGAACGAAACCATTATCATCTTATTTATGTTAATCGCCTGTGTCGGCATCCTCTTGTATTTTGTCGGCTGGATAAATACCATCTTCATGGCACTGGGCAAAGACGAAAAACTGATGGGAGCCCTTATTTTCATCCTCAATCCCTTAGCGATTTATTACAGCATTAAACATTGGGATGAGGCCAAAGTACAGGCCAAACAACTGATAATTGGATTGTTCATCATGTGTGCGACGATTATCCCTGCTTATGTTTATTATACCAGTTATATAATCACGTAAAAAACACTATTGTCTTGAATGGCGAGCTCTAACCTACAATCAACTGATTTCAAGTATTTTAAAGGGTTTAGAAATTGGCATAAACAGCAGCAAAAAGAGAAAAGATTAAAATGAAACACAAAACCATAATTGAACCCTTCCGCATCAAATCGGTTGAACCAATTGAAATGACAAGCCAACAGCAGCGCATTGATTTTTTGGCACAAGCCCACAACAATCTATTTTTAATCGAGTCCAAAAAAGTCATCATCGACCTCCTGACCGATAGTGGCACATCCGCCATGAGTGCCGAACAATGGGCGGGCATCATGCGTGGTGATGAATCTTATGCTGGTGCAAGAAGTTGGGAGCGTATGCGCAATGCGGTACGTGATTTAACTGGCTGCCAATACGTCATACCAACGCACCAAGGCCGTGCTGGCGAAAGTATTTTATACACCCAACTTGGTGGTAAAGGCAAAGTCTTTATCAGCAACACCCACTTTGACACCACCCGTGCCAACATCGAATACGGTGGAGCAATGGCAATTGATTGCCTAACCAAAGAAGGACAACAACCCGCTTTAGAACACCCCTTTAAAGGTAATATTGACATAGAAAAACTCGAAGCAGTCATTTTAGAACACGGTGCTCAAAATATTGGTGCAGTCATTTTAACCGTGACCAATAACTCAGGCGGCGGACAACCCGTAAGCATGCAAAATGCTAAAGATGTGCGCACTATTTGTGACAAATACGGCGTGCTTTATTTACTGGATTGTTGTCGAATTGCCGAAAACTCTTACTTTATCGCCCAACGCGAAGAAGCCTATAAAAATATAGAATACCGCAAAATTGCCCAAGAAATGTTTAATTTAGTCGATGGCAGCATCATGAGTGCCAAAAAAGACGCACTGGTAAATATGGGTGGGTTTATTGCTTTAAAATCTAAAGAAATTGCTGACTCGTGCACTAATACTTTAATTATCAAAGAAGGTTTTGTTACCTATGGAGGCTTATCGGGTCGTGATATGGAAGCACTTGCCATAGGACTAGTCGAAGTATTTGACAAAGATTACCTGCATTATCGCATCACAAGCACAACCTATTTAGGTGATAAATTACACCAAATGGGTGTGCCTGTTATGCGCCCAATTGGCGGACATGCGGTCTATATTGATGCCAAGGCATTTTATCCACACATTCCAGTTAATCAATACCCAGGACAAGCTCTTGCTTGTGACTTATACATCAAAGGCGGTATTCGTGGTTGTGAAATTGGTTCGGTGATGTTTGGCAGATACGATGAAAATGGCGAATTAGTACCCGCTCCCATGGAACTGGTCAGATTGGCAATCCCAAGACGCGTTTACACCCAAAGTCACATCGATTATGTGATTGAAACCTTCGCAGAAATTACCAAAGAGAAAGAACAATCCAAAGGCATAAAAATTACCAAAGAACCTGAATTTTTACGGCACTTTACTGCGCACTTTGAGCGCATTAATCATTAAAACCCAAACTCCAGTAATGAAAACATGATTATAGAGACTGTGAAACTATTATGGGTGATACGCATAAATGAGTAAAATGTTAAACACATGTGATTTTTTTTGGTGTATTATAGTCTAACTTGTCAACTTAACTTTGAATTTAATTATGCGATATGTTTTTACACTTGTCTTTCTTCTCTTAATGGCGTCCTCTTCACTTGCCTATAAACCCAACGAAGG
>JALSIL010000099.1 GCA_026990095.1 Lysobacterales bacterium | reverse complement strand
GCCGCAAGTACGCCAAAAAGTACGGCATCGGATTGAATTAATGGTATAGTCTGTTCATTCATTTTGCATTGTCTCTTTTATTTATGTCTATTCGAAAATTTAATAATATCAACCCAACAATCGCTGCCTCTGCCTATATTGACCCACAAGCCTGCGTGATTGGCGAGGTAGAAATTGGTAAAAATTCATCAATATGGCCAATGGCTGTTGTACGTGGTGATGTTAATTTTATCAAAATTGGCAATAACACCAATATTCAAGATGGCAGTATACTACATGTTACCCATAAAGGTGAATACGGTGATGGTGCTGCTTTGATAATTGGCAATAATGTCACCGTTGGTCATGGTGCAATTTTACATGCGTGCACCATTGGCAATAGTTGCCTTATCGGCATGGGAGCCATTATCATGGATGATTGCATTATTGAGGATTATGCCATGATTGGTGCAGGGGCAATGTTGCCCCCACGTAAATACGTTAAATCAGGTGAGTTATGGCTAGGAAATCCCGCTAAAAAAGTGCGCGATTTAAGCGATGAACAAAAACAGCAAATGGACTACTCTGCCAAGCAATACGTTAAATTAAAAAATAATTATAAATGAGGTTAGCTATGTTACTTCAACCCGCCATCTTAAAAAAATCCATGCCTTTTGGGCGTTTTATGATTTTTAATTTAAAGTCAGGTATTAATTTATCTGACTTAAAAAAAATCTTAAAAACGATTAAATTTGATCAACACATCATCGTGGGATTTGGTAAAAAGTTAATGAATAAACTTGGCATTGAAGTTACGGATTACCGTCAATTTCCGCAACTTGATGTTTCGGTTGATATTCCTGCAACACACGGTGATTTGTTTGTGTTTATGCGTGATAATGAACCAGGAAAAGTTGCGATTAAATCCTTACCAATTAAAGCTCTATTGAAACCTTTTTTTGAAACGCAACTCCAAGTTGATGGTTTTAAATACTTGGGCCAAGCCGATGGTTACGGTCACGATTTAACTGGTTATGAAGATGGTACTGAAAACCCTTTGGGTGGAGATGCCGTAAAAGCCGTTGTTCGTGAGGATGGTTCAACCTTTGTGCAAGTGCAACAGTGGCAGCATGATTTGACAAAGTTCAATGGCTTTTCACAGCAGCAAAAAGACCATACTATTGGTAGAAGTTTAGCGACCAATAAAGAACTGGAAGATGCTCCTGCCAGTTCCCATGTCAATCGTTCCGATCAAGGTACTTTTGATATTGAAGCTGACATTCTCAGGCGTTCCTTACCCTGGGCAAATGAACACGGGGAGGGTTTGGTATTTATGTCTTTTTGTGAGAATCTAGACCGCTTTGAAGTGCAAATGTGCCGAATGGCAGGTTTAAATGATGGCATATCCGATGCACTGTTTACTTTTTCAAAAGTTTTAAACAGTGCCTATTTTTATTGCCCCCCAGTTAACACGGAATTTGCACTTAAAATAGATTAGTCTTCAAATGAATCCACATAAACATAATCGCTTGCTGCAAATAAGGTAAATTCAATTAACGGTGAAATAGCATACCCATTTGGAGCTGCTGCATCTTCCACATACCAACGTGCATAAAGAGTCGTGCCTATCATTGCTGTATCACTGGGTAATGCAATACTTAATGAGGCATGTCCATCAGCGGTATTTGATAGTTGTTTTGTTGCGTAATTTAATCCTGTTGCTGGTAATGCAGTCGTGCCTGGGTCGTCTAAATCAACAACAAAAAATGAGTTGGCATCACTTAGTGCATTTTCAACTGCAACGGTAAAATTTTGATTGCCAAGCAGTGGCGGTTCTATGGCTGTAACTTGTGGAATCTTTGCACTTGTTCCTGCCACACCAACCCCAGTAATTTGCGGCTCGCGTGAACTACCCGCATAAAGAGAAGGGTGAGCAAAAGGTCCTGTTTCATTTGTCACACGTGGATCGGTTAATGGGCGACCTAAAAATGCCACTAAACTTTCTTTTTGCGTAGCTGATAAAAACAGAGGCTGGATTCGTGGATCTAAGTTGGGGTTGGCAAAATCACCTCCGCGGTCATAAAAATCAACCACTTCTTCGAGGGTCGAAAAGCGCCCATTGTGCATGAAAGAGGTTCTGTATTGTAAATTTCTTAATGAGGTGGCTTTGAATTTTCCTCTGTCGGCTTCAATCCCTGTTACGGCAAATCGTCCGCTGTCTTCTGCATTTGGGCTAACGCCGATATTTTGAAATTCTGTATTTGAAAACAGTGCACTGCTGTGGCATGTATTACACCCTTGAGATTGAAACAATTGAAACCCTGCTCGCTCCTGAAGTGTTAAAAATGAAGGGTCTTGGTTGGCTATCATAAAATCAAATGGTGCTTGATTCGAATACAATGAACGTTCATAAGCCGCAATCGCCATGGCAATTTTAGGGGCAGTAATTTCACTTGTGCCAAAGGCTTTTTTAAATAATTGAAAATAATTTTGTGAATTAATCCATTGGGATAGCTGGTCTGAAACCAATGGGCTCAATGCCAAGGGTGTGGATGTTTTAACGCTGTTTACCACGTCATTCCAATTTATGCCGTTGTGTCCCATCTCTACTGGATTAGTTGGCGGTGCTAAAACTTGCGACTCTAACGCCGCTCCACTAGCAAGAATCAAATCATTTGTGATTGGGTCATAAAATTGGCCACCTGCTCTGCCATCAAAAAACAATTCTGGTGCGTAGCCTGCATTAATCGAAGAAGGTGCACGTCTGCCTGTAACGCGTGAATTATAACCATGTAAAGGGTTGTATATATAGTTTCCATCTGCCCCGTTTTCTGGCACTCCCATCGAACCAGTTATATCGTCCGCCGTATTCATTATGCCATCAAAGCCCGCATTGGTAGACAATGGATTTGAAACACTTGAACGGGGATCAACTCCTCCAGATGATAGGATGTGACAACTGGCACAGGCAACTGTTTTTGTTGAAGAGAGTTGTTCATCCCAATAAAGAATTTTTCCTAATTTTACTTTTTCAGGTGTTGATGCATTACCCGGTGGGTCTACTGGAGGTTCTAAGGGAGGCATTTGTGCCGTACAAATAGAAGAGATTAGAATTAAACTAAAAAAAATCACTCTGGACATAAATTGACACTATAAATCTAAAATTTTCACATTATTGCACAAATCTATTCATTACATCTTGATATCCATTAACTTTTTAAACGTTTTACATAACTCTTATTGAAAACAAATTTCTGCAAATTTTTGTAATAGAGTTGCTCCATTATTAACATCTTCTACCTCTGCAATTAATTGATCAGGATTGAGCCCCTCTTTTTTGACTTCATCGTACCTCAGTTTGATGTAGTCTTTAATAATTTCAGGAGTAAATTCAGGATGAAATTGCATTCCCCAAATATGGTTGTTATAACAAAAGCAGTGGCGAGCATCCAATTGGGTTTGCCCGAGTATTTTTACCTCTTCGGGAAGGTAAGTTACTGCTTGTTGATGGGTGGCTTGGAGTTTGATGGGTGAGGTTGAACAATTAACCAAATCAGCAAACAGCTTATCATTGCAAGCATCTTCGGTTAATAGTACGTCAACTTGCCCTATTTCTCTGCCATTTGGATTCCATTGTACGCTTCCACCTAAGACTTTAGCCAATAATTGATGCCCATAACAAACGCCAAGTATTGGTAGATTTGAGTTAATAAACTGCTTAAGCCATTGTTGTGTTTTTTGGCACCACGCATGGTCTTCAGTGACCATGGCAGGAGAACCTGTAATGATTATTCCTGCTATTTCTTCAGAATTAGGAAAGTTCTCATTATTGTAAACATGAATGACTTTTGTTTGTGATGGAGCAACTCCTAAGCCTGTAATGAAGAGTTCATCAAAATCTCCATACTTCTTTCGTGCTTGTTTAATGGACTGTCCTGTTTGCAGGATGATTATTTTTTTCTTCATTAATCGTATTCTGGTGGAACAAGTTTAATGGCTTCTTCAAGTGAAGTTTTACCTTCTTTTAATAAACTAGCAATAGATAGTCGCAGCGGTTGCATACCAATTCGATAACATTCAGCTGCCACCGTTTCTGATGGTATTTTTTCTTTAATCATTTTACGCAAGCCACCTGTTACGGGCATAATTTCGTAGACTCCCGTTCTTCCGTGATAACCAGTATTGCGACACTCCAAACACCCAACCTTGTGGTAGATTTTGTCGGGTATGGCTAAATTCCAAGGGTGTGTTAATGAAACCCATGCTTCTGCATCTACTTTTGATGGCTCTTTACAATGCGGGCACAATAAACGCACTAAACGTTGAGCAATAACGCCTGCTAATGTTGAACGTAACAAATAATCGGGTACGCCTAAGTCCATTAAACGATTGATAGCAGATGGCGCATCATTGGTGTGTAAGGTTGATAACACTAAGTGACCTGTTAGAGAGGCTTGAACTGCCATCTTTGCAGTCTCTAAATCACGTATTTCTCCGACCATGATAATGTCGGGATCTTGACGCATTAATGTCCTTATGCCGCTGGAAAACTCTAAACCAATTTTTGGATTCACCTGCATTTGGTTGAGTTCTTGAAACACCATTTCGATGGGGTCTTCAACCGAGGAAACATTGACCGATTCAGTGGCTAATTTACGCAAAGTGGAATAAAGAGTGGTGGTTTTTCCCGAACCAGTAGGACCGGTGACCAAAACAATACCATGCGGACGGTTAATCATTTGCAGCCATTGTTTGACTTCATCCTTAGAAAATCCCAAATCTTCATAGTTCTCAACCACTGCATCGGGGTCAAAAATACGCATAAC
>JALSIL010000098.1 GCA_026990095.1 Lysobacterales bacterium | reverse complement strand
AATTCGAATACGTGATCCATTGCCTTGTTCAATACTCCCTTTAACAGCTATAATTAATGATTTAACGCTTGACCACTTAATATTTTTCAAAACAGGATCTGTATAAATAAGAGAAAGAATCTTTCTGTGTTTATTATTCATCTTTATATGATACTATAATATGATACTAATAGCAAGTTTTGTGGCAAACTAATTGAATAACAAGCAGATTTATTAAAAAACATAACCTAAGGAAAAAATCCATAACTCGTCATTGCCACGCAAGATTCGATCAGGACCTCTGGCATTGGCATCTTCGTAGTTGAGATTTAACATGACAGAAGACGTTGGTTGCAACCTTAACCCAACGGTAATGCGTCTTTCATAATTCTCTGCTATTGAAGGATCAAAAAAGTTTTCAATCGTTGCTTCATCATACTGGGTGACAAAACTTAAGCGTGCGTGCGGAAAATCTGCTCCCAAAAAATTTTCGGGCAATAAGCCATTCAAAGAGAGAATGTTTCTTAAATAGTAGCCATCTAAATGAGTGTCTTTTCCAATTTCCTGTTCAATATCCATATCCGTGTATTCACCAAGAATTTCAAACCAGTCTTTCTTATAGTCAAAATCAACATTAAATCCCGTTATATCCCTTGTCCCGCTATCATTATATGCACCAGTGTAATAACTCAACCCAACGTTAAAGCCTGAAGTATTTTGTAGGCTAAATTTTCCTGCAAATGCCTTGCTATTGTTATTATCTATACCAAACCCTTGACGTGCTTTTCTCAAACCAGAAGTGGTGATATTATCATCTAATCCTGCAATAACATAAGCTTGGTAATCGGCTATCCATGCATCAGATAAGTTAAATCGTCCATTGACCCCAAAGCCATTTTCTGACCACGCAGCAGGAGCAATGGCATAGCTAGTTAAGGGTTGCGATACCACTTCTCGTATGGGAGCAAAATGATCTCGCTCGATATTACCAAAGGGCACCAATAAAATGCCTCCCCTAAAATTCATCCACGAAGTTAACTGAATATCGGTATAAGCCTGCTCAACCAAAACTTCCCCACCGCGTGAGGTGCCAACTGCTGCTGCACGCTCAAACTCCAATTCGGTAAAGTAGCTGATTCTTCTATGTGGCTGACCACTAATAATTATCTCAAAGGACTGACCGTCTATAATAGAATCCTGCCCATTGACTTTTCCAGCTGTAATTGTTCCATACATCCCAATATTGGGTTTGTTTTGTTGTTCAATGGTTATCCTTGCTACCTCACTTTTATTTTCTTCAATTTTTTCTTGCACTTCGCTAAGCACTTCATTTAATTGAACAGCATAAGCCTCAAGGTTTGCTAGCCTTTGCGCGTTTTCCTCAGAAACATCAGCACCCATATCTCTTCTCAAGTCATTAATTTGCTGTTGCAAACTGGCAAAACCTGCTTCGAGCCTCTTAATTTTTGTTTGGTAATCTGCTGTTGCACCAACGTTTGTCAATAAAATTAAACTGCTGGTCAAAAGTATAAGTATTCTTTTTTTCATAGGGTTACTTCCATCAATAACGGTTTCGTTTTTTTGTTTTGGTAAAAGCCAACAAGAGAAAAATCCCCCATCGACGCATTGGACTGTGCGTATAAGGTGACCTGAATTAAACTGTCTTGTAAATCTTTTATCTTTCTAATTTCTACTTGATTGAATTCAGAAAGTCCACGCATAACTTTAAATTTTTCAATCGTTATGCCACTGGGTAACTCAACAGTAATAGACTTTGTCGTGCCTCTGGATATTTGCGTATCTGAACGTGTTTTCAATGCCACTTTATTCGTATTTGGTGTAAGTTCTGGCAACTTAAAGGCAGGTTTTGTATTGACCTTCTTTTTAGGTTTTTGGTAAACAATAACAGGAGGTTTGTACTCTTCTTCCACTGACTCCTTAACAGGCGTTTTTACTACTTTTACTGGTTTTTTCTTAGGTTTTTTTGCCTTTTGTTTTGCCAGCTCTTCTCGCTTTTCTTGTTCTTGTTGAATGCGTTCTTGCTCTTGTCTGGCTCGTTCTTCCTGTCTAGCCAATTCTTCTTGTCTGGCTTGCTCTTGTTTAATTTGCTCCTGCTTTGCCAGTGCTTCTTGCTTTGCCCTTTCCTTTTGCTTAGCAAGCTTTTGTTGTTCAATACGCTCTTGTTTAGCTCGTTCTAATTGTGCTAATTCTTGAGCCTTTATCTGCTCTACATGATTTTTATAAACAAAACCAAGTATGACAACGACCATCAATAAAGCCGTTAATGCCAACCACTTAAGATTCTTTTTAGGCGACTCTCCGATTAAAACCGTTTTTTCTTGTGACCTTAAATCCTTTGAGTTAGTACTGGGCACAATTTTCTTTTGTAATACAGATGGCTTGGTGATTAATTCCAATGCCATTTGCAACTCTTTGGGTGAATGGGGTCTTTTTTCAGGATCTTTTTCCAAATAGTCATCAACAACCTTTGATAACTCAACAGGGATGTTGGGGTTTATCTTGTGTAAGGATACTGGAATTTTGGTTAATAAACGTGTCATTGTTGCTTCAAATGTTTCGGTCGCAAAAGGATTGCTTCCACAAAACATGGTATAAGCCAATAAACCCAAAGAATAACTATCCGATGTTTTCGTGTGCGTTGTTTCTTGTAAAATCTCTGGGGCTAGGTACTTAGGGGTTCCAATAAAAAATCCTGTAGCTGTTAATCCCGTGTTTTCACCCGTTGCAATTCCAAAATCCAATAGTTTCGCATCACCAGATGGCAATATTTGAACATTACCTGGCTTTAAATCGCGGTGAAGTATTTCCTTTCGATGGGCAAAACTAATGGCACTGCATAAATTCAACAATACTTTTTTATGTTCTGCTAAGGTATGTGTCTGGTTAATCCATTTTTCCAAAGACATACCATCCAAATACTCCATGACTAAAAACGGTTTGTTATCATCGATTCCATATTCCAACAGTATAACAATATTGGGGTGAGATATTTCACCCATAGTACGTGCTTCGTTTTTAAACCGCTCTAAAGCCTCCTTGTCACCTGTCGTGTGCAGCACCTTGATGGCTACTTTTCGCCCAATATCAGGGTCCTGTCCAAGGTAAACAACCCCCATACCGCCAACACCCAAGGTGCCAATAATAGGAAATCTGCCAATTTTTTTTGGTTGTTCTGATTGCTCTGTCATTTAATATTTTATACTAAAGTAATAATAATTACATATAGTAACTTTTAAACTCCAGCTATTCAAGAATACTAGGTAAGATTATAAAAGAAACCAATGTGATTTTGTTAGGTAGAAATCTCTTATTCATGAGAGAGATTTACTAAAAAAAACAATCGTTTTAATTTCGCCCAAACCCAAACAATGGCGACAACTTAAGTGCATTCAGCCTTTGTCTAATATTTAAATGCAATTAAAAACCTTGCATTCAATTTGAGATTTCATTTCCTAGCTTTAGTTTTATCCCTAATCCCGATATAGAAACGCGAATTATAGTGCAAACCATTAGTGCGTATAGTGAAGATAAAAAACACCGAGTCGGTGATGTGGTCTTTTTTAGATTTGCTAGACATGCCAAGAGAGTATGCTAGAAACGTGTTTTCTATATCGGGATTAGGGTTTATTCAAAACTTGCCTTAAATATTGTTTCTATAATGGAAACTTTAGTCACAGTCGCTAATCCTATTCCGCCAATACCAATTATTTCTTTTGGTGTTGAAATTACGTTTGATTTATTTGTACTATCGGGGTCATCTTCTAGCTCCTGCTCTTTCAACTCAATCACGCCTCCCGTCAATACTTGCGTATTAACATCGTATGTTGCATCCTCTATTTCGACTTGCATACCCTGTTGAATCATTGCAAAGAAAGTAACACTGTCAACATACTCATCATCAACCTCAAACAACGAAGCAGTACTATCTATATTTATTGAGTTTATCTCTATATTGGGTTCAGAAATACCTGTAATATCACCTCTTAACTTAACATCTTGATTATCGGGTGTTCCTTTATCTTTGACTCGCAAGGCAAAAACATTTCCCATTGAGTCGACAAATCCCCTTACTTCTATTTGTCGCTCTGCTACAAGCCCTGATGAAACTATGGCATCGTCATCTCTTGTTTGTGGTGTAATAGAAACCTGCTTGCCAAAAATTAAAACACCCTCGCCTAAAGTAATATCGGCAGGCTTAACTGGTGCCACAAATTTAACTCTGTGGTGAATAAATCGAATAGTTGTTGCATTTATAAAGCGGGTATTGGTATCAAGCAAACCTTGTACTTCAAGCTTGGTTCCAACATCTATATGCTCTAACTCACCGTTATCAAAACTTGTACTGCCATCAAAAAACACCACCAAGTCATTAATTCTAAACGATGATAAGTCTATAATTTCCGAAACCATCGCTTCAACCACGACTGGAATACTGTTATTAGGGTCTTCATAAACATCTGGAGTCTGGCACTGGATATTTGTTAGCGTCGACAATGGATTGCCTGCAACATAACTGGCATCAGGCATTGCCTTAACCTCAACAAAAACATTTTCTACAAAACCATTGCTACAATCTATTGCTGATACTGCATTTGAGTTAATTAACAAGTTTCCCATGCTGAAGTTTGAAGCCGTAATATTTCGAGCAAAGCCTCGTAATGTCCATTGTGGTAAGTTGTTATTTAATTCCAGTCGTGATGCCTGCATAGAATTATCTGCAGAATTTATTGCTCCACTTACTGAAACAATATCGCCCAGTTGCAATGATGAAACCGAAGGCACATTGATTAATGCTGTTTCTGAAGTAGTGAAA
>JALSIL010000097.1 GCA_026990095.1 Lysobacterales bacterium | reverse complement strand
CTCAGGACAAGCCGCTCAGTTTATCGCTTTAAATAATATCTTAGAATCCGGTGATCAGTTTGTTTCGTCACCTTATATCTACGGTGGCAGTTATAATCAATTTAAGGTGGCGTTTAAACGCCTTGGCATTACAGTTGATTTTGCTGACTCTGATAAGGTGGGAGATTTAGAAGTCAAAATTACCGATAAAACCAAAGCAATTTATCTTGAAACCATAGGAAATCCAGGATTTAGTGTGCCTGATTTTGAAGCCATTGCAAAGCTGGCACAAAAACACAATATCCCTTTAATAGTTGACAACACTTTTGGTGCTGGTGGTTATTTGTTTCAACCACTTAAACAGGGAGCTCATGTGGTGGTTGAATCAGCAACAAAGTGGATTGGTGGTCACGGCACTTCTGTTGGTGGTGTTATAATTGATGGGGGAAATTACGATTGGAACAATGGTAAATTTCCGCAATTTTCAGAACCCTCAGATGGGTATCATGGCTTGGTTTTTGGCGATGTATTTGGGATTGACAATAGTTTAGGTTTGCCGAATGTCGCTTTTGCCATTCGTGCCAGAGTCGAAGGTTTGCGTGATTTTGGCCCTGCGCTATCGCCTTTTAATTCGTTTCAGTTGATTCAAGGCTTAGAAACGCTATCCTTAAGACTGGAGAGAACGGTTGATAATGCACTGGATATAGCGCAGTGGCTTGAGGCTCATCCGCAGGTGGAAAGTGTTAATTATCCAGGATTACCCTCATCATCCACTCACCAAATCGCCAAAAAATACTTGAAAAAAGGATTTGGAGGGGTGCTTTCCTTTGTGGTTAAAGGTGGCTTGGATGAAACGCGTCGTTTTGTTGATTCTTTGCAATTAATTAGCCATTTAGCCAATGTGGGTGATTCGAAAACGTTGATAATCCACCCTGCATCAACCACGCACCAACAGTTATCAGCACAAGAACAATTATCCGCAGGCGTTTTGCCTAATCAGCTCAGATTATCCGTAGGAATAGAACATGTTAGCGACATTAAAAACGACATACAACAAGCCTTTGCAAACATTTAATATGAATAGAAGTGCACCACACAGCCAAGAATTGCAGTTTGATTTGAAAGGCAAGTTTCCTCTTGAGAGTGGAGATTTCCTAACGGATATAACTATTAGTTACAGCACTTATGGTCAAAAGAATGCAGACCAATCCAATATTATTTGGGTTTGTCATGCATTGACTGCGGATGCCAATGTTAAAGACTGGTGGCCAGGTTTGGTTGGCCCCAATGATTTGTTTAATCCTGATGATTATTTTATTGTTTGTGCCAACATTATTGGATCAGCTTATGGTTCGACTTCACCTTTGAATTGTGATGAAGATAAACGATACGATAAATTCCCCGTGGTCAGTATTCGTGACAATGTCAAAGCTTTTATAGAACTGCGCAAACATTTGGGCATTAAACATATTCACACAATAATTGGTGGTTCAGTTGGTGGTCATCAGGCGGTCGAGTGGGCAATCACCGAACCGGAAATTTGCGATAATCTCGTTTTATTGGGTTCATCTGCTGTTATTTCGCCATGGGTGGCTGCTTTTAATCAATCGCAAAGACTCGCCATTCATGCCGATAAAACCTGGGGAGAAAAAAGTCCAAACTCCGCTCGAGCAGGACTCAAAGCGGCACGCAGTATTGCTTTATTGAGTTACCGCAATAATACTGCCTACAACAGCACTCAAAACGATGAATACAGTTTTGACAAAATTCGCAAAGCCGAGAGTTACCAAAGTTATCAAGGTGAAAAACTGGTTAATCGTTTTAATGCCTATGGGTATTATGCCATCACCAAAACCATGGACAGCCATGATGTCGGGCGTAACCGTGGAGGCATTAAAAAAGCACTGGCGAAAGTCAAAGCCAAAACCTTAGTGATTGCCATTTCAACCGATATTTTATTTCCACTAGCGGACTCACAACAATTGGTTGATGGCATAGAAAATTCGCGCTTAGATGTCATTGAATCAAACTTTGGTCACGATGGTTTTTTAGTCGAAACGGTACAAATTGCACAGTCAATATCGGACTTTTATCAAACCGATAAAAAGCAACAAGAACAAGTTGCCATGCATGGTTTCGGTTGTGTTGGACAAGGTGTTTATGAATTGTTATCCAGTAATAAATCCTTGCCACAATTAAAAAACATAGTCGTTAAGCACGAGTACAAAGCCAGAAAAGCAGGTCATGAAATTATCACCATCAATCAAAAAGTGACGGATAATAGAAATATAAAAACCATTATAGAAGTGATAGATAATGCCGATAAATCCTATCGAATTGCTAAAAATGCCATTAATAAAAGTAAAAATTTTATAACAGCCAATAAAAAAATGGTCGCAGAAAACCTTGCTGAAATCATTTTGTGGAATCAGTTAGTGGAAACTTCTTTTCTCTATGAAGCTGCTGTTGCTGGCAGTATCCCAATTATTCGTAATCTAGATTTATATTTTGAACAATCGCAAAACCAAACCATTAAAGCCATTATCAATGGTTCAAGCAATTTTATTCTCACCCAAATGTTTGCAAATAACTGTTCTTATTCGCAAGCGTTAAAAAAAGCACAAAGCCTAGGATTTGCCGAAAGTGACCCTCTTGCTGATGTTGAGGGTTTCGATGCCAAATACAAAGCCGTTATACTCGCTGCTCATGCCTTTGGTTTGCTTGTTCACCCTGATGAAGTGAAAAATTACGGTATTCAAAACATAACACCTGCGGACATTGCCTTTGCCAAAAGCCAAAACAGCACGATTAAACAAATCGCGACGCTTACAAAAACAGATAAAGGCATAAGCATAACCATCATGCCTGAGCTTGTTCCATTAACCAGTGAATTAGCCAAAACTGATAATGAAAACAACTTAATTGTTTTAACCCACAACAACACCGAGTTTAATTTTAAAGGCAAAGGAGCTGGTAGCATTGCTACCGCGACTGCCGTGCTGAGTGATTTAAAAGCCAGTGTTAATCATTACAAATACAAATATATTATTGATGACCAATTAAAACTTGATAATAGCCGTCTGGTAAAGGTAAGAGTGAAAAAACAATTTAACACTCATGAAATTATCGATTGTAAGTATTGTGAATTGGAAAAGTTGTTTAATTCGGAGGATTTTATAGTGCAAATTTAAGTTTGGATGTTAGTGTTTTTTTAGTCTTGAAATTAAACAGGCACTGACCTTCCATCTTCTAATTTATCGGGATTTGGGGAGTTAATAAAGTGCTTTGGTAAAAATATTCATTTTTCACCTTGTTCATTTAATTTTAGTCAGAATTTACCGTATAATGTCGGCATGATAACAACAAAAGCTGCCGTTAATCCGGTAAAAAGTAATTTAAAAACAGGGCTGGCTCTTGCTGGTGGTGGACCTCTTGGTGGGTTTTATGAATTAGGGGCATTGTGTGCTTTAAAAGACTGTATATCGACTTTAAATCTAAATAATTTGGATGTTTATGTAGGTGTTTCTTCGGGTTCATTTCTCGTCTCTGCATTAGCTAATGGCATAAGTACCGAAGAAATTGCGGATATTTTTGCTTTCAATAAAAAAACCGAGACACCTTTTAATCCTGATAATTTCTTACGCCCTGCTTATAAATTATTCTTAAAGAAGGCAACTGACGTGCCTTTTGTGGCATTTGATGCATTAATGTCATGGATGAAAAAACCATTGCATACCAGTATTGTTGATATATTGGAGAAATTTGGCAGTGTTTTACCCAATGGGGCATTTAATAACGCAGCTTTGGAAAAATTTATTCGCAGCGTGTTAAGTACAAAGCACTCCAGTAATGATTTTCGAAAGTTAAAGAGGAAGTTATACATTATTGCCTGTGAAATTGATACAGGCAAGATAGCAACCTTTAGCACGGACGAAAACTCTGATGTGCCCATATCAAAAGCGGTGCAAGCTTCCTCTGCTTTGCCTGGTCTTTATGCACCAGTAAATATCAAAGGTAAGTTTTATGTGGACGGGGCTTTGCGTCGGACCATGAATGCATCGGCTGCTTTGGATCAAGGAGTTCAGCTGTTATTTGCAGTTAATCCGATTGTTCCGTTTGAAAGCGAACAAGTGCATGATGAAAAGTCAAAACTTTTAAAAGCGGGCTTGCCCATGATTTTATCGCAAACCTTCCGTTCTATTGTGCAATCGCGGCTAAAATCTGGTTTAGACAAATACACAATGCATTACCCTAAGGCTGATATTATTTTAGTGGAGCCCAATAAGGATGATGAGATGTTGTTTAATACCAATCTTTTTAGTTATTCAAGACGCGATGAGTTGTGTGAATACGCTTATCAACAGACCAGAAAACAGATTCAAGAAAAAATGGATGATATTCAAGCAATACTAAAAAGACATCAATTTAGTATCAATGAAGAAAATTTATTTAATGAAAAACGCACCCTAAATGATTTCTTGCAACAACAAAAACACGGGCATTCGCGGGTCAAACGGCGACTGGATGAAACGTTAAATAAATTGCAAAGAAGTCTCAGTTTATAAAGCCAAGACTTCATAGTCCTGTTGGTTTATTTGTTTTTAGTGTGTTCAACAGTTACATCGGTATAAATTCCACCGCGAACCATAAACTCAACGCGGACTTTCATCCAACGAGGGTCGGTGGCTTTGACGAGGTCGTCTAAAATTTCATTAGTCACGGCTTCATGAAAAGCGCCTGTATCACGGAATGACCACACGTATAGTTTTAATGATTTCAACTCAACACAGAGCTCATCTGGTGTGTAATCCAGGTAAATAGTGGCAAAATCAGGTTGTCCAGTCTTAGGACAAAGGCAAGTA
>JALSIL010000096.1 GCA_026990095.1 Lysobacterales bacterium | reverse complement strand
ACCTAAGGGGTCAACAAATCGGAATTTGGTCAACACCGAATAACCAAAATACCCGGTAAATCAACCAGCGTGTAGGTTATCAAAAAAAGCCTCAGCGAAAATCATCGTTGAGGCTTTTTTATGAAGGCATTTTGGCTATTCGGCTAAGTGTTAGGTGCTGATTATGTTTTTATTATACCATATTTAGCATATTTTCTGCCTTTTTCTATTGCCCAGATTGCATTTCCATAATCAAAATGCCAGTATTCCTTAGGATCTACTACAAAACCTTCTTTATCAAAGAGACTTATTAGTAATTCTCTGTTCTTTCTTACCTGTGGTGTAATATGTGGATGGAACGGATAGCAAATTTTATTAAGTTCCAAATGTAATCCGTCATTATTTCCAAAGTCCATTACACAATCTTCTTTCAAATCATATATTAAAGCATCCACAGCACCACCGGTTGAGTGCATTGATTCTTCTTCCGGTGCAATGAAATACGAAACTATTTTATTAATCTGTTTTAATGATTTATTGGGATGTTCTTTTGCTATAATCTTAATTCTTCTATCCCGCAAAAGTTTTTGGTGTGCAAAACCTCTCCATACGGAACGAATGATTAATTTTTTATCTTCCTTATCCAAAATTTTGCTTATTCGTCCTATTTTTTCAAAAACAACTTCTCTAACCATATATTTATAACCCTTGTAAAAAGATGGTTCAAACATTAAATTAAATCCGGATTCTTTTAGACTGATTAACGGAGAATGGTCGTCCTTAATCACAATAGTAGAGGCAAGTTGCTTTTGGAAGCGATCTAATCGTTCAACTAATTCGCAATATTCTTTCCCAGTCATTGGCTATTTGTATTTTTTGTTTATATATGGCGAGGTCATTGCTGAGAGTAATGCTCCGTAATTGAGATTAAACTCAACAGTATTTCCCACTTTTAAGTCTGTTTGTTTGGCATCAACAATGATATGGTCACTACTCGCTCCGAGAATATCAATATCCAATAGAGGCGTTAATCCTGAAACTAAAACATCTTGTAAGCCAACTCCGAGTAAAATTCTTTTAATTAAACCACGGTCAATAAATTTTGGTGTATTTCCAAATGCATCCTGATAAACATCCCCATTGGGTAACGAAGGCTTTATTTTTGATTCAATAACCTCTGCAATCAAAGTAAAAGCGTCTGTATATAAACCCGGTATGGGTTTTCTTTCAAGAGTTTCACAACCCAAAAATATTGATTCCCCAAGTCGTAAATTATTAATTTTGCCAACATTTTTCGTGGATATAAACCAATCATAATTGGCTGAATTTCCACCGGAAACAAACTCTAATGTCAAGCCAAATTTCTTTTCAATATCTTTTGCAATTGAGGATAAATACTCTATTTTTTCATCATTGGGTTTAATACCGCCAAAGCAAGCTAAATTTGTGCCAATACCAGCAAACTTAATTCCTTTCAATCCAATCACTTTATTAACGATATTTTCTAAGTCGGAGGGCATAATCCCCTCTCTTAAATCACCCAATTCTACCATTAATATAATTTCATGTATGACACCTTGCTCTTCGGCATATTTTGATAGCTCCTTAATTACAGAGAGTTCTGAATTGAGACTAATATTGGTATATTTTACAACTAATTCAGATTGACTCAATGAGGTTCTTAGCAGAAGAGATTTTGCATGTATATCATCATCATGCATTTTTATAATATTTTCAATTCTTGAATCAGCAAGGATATTGATACCGCTTTTTACCAAAACTTCAGCAATGGCAGGGTCTCCGCAAACTACTTTTGTTACGCCAATTACGTTAATGCCTTTTGAACCATAAAGCTCCTTTAACTTTTTTGCATTATGGGCAATTTTACCAAGATTTATCTCTATTCTTGGTGTTTTCATATTTGTTTCGATTTCTCTAACAGTTCGGGGAATATTTTAAATAATTCTTTAATAAGTTTATCGCAACCATACTTTAAAATATCGGTGGTAGGCAGGCTGTATTTTTTTTCGTATTCCACAATAGTATTTTCTAATTCATCATCAGTCATATCTTCATGGTTGATTGTGATGGCAATCACCTTCGTTTTTGAGAAAACTTCTATCAATTCAATCTCACTTTCTGGTGTGGGCATTGGTAGGGTTGGATAATCACAATGATTCTTTCTTTTAGGCGGGTGCTGTAATATAACCGCATCGGGCACAGCGCCTCTGATAATAGCGTGTGATGATGTATAGGCCGGATGACTCAGAGCACCTTGACCTTCTACAACAATAATATCAGGGCGTTCTCCTTTATATGCATTTAGAATTGCATTTTCAACCTCGCCACTTGCAAAACCCGAACTTAAAACATCCACCACAGTTCCATACTTTGCACCCTGAAGCAAACCTGTCTGGCCAGTCGCAATAAATTCAGCATTCAGCCCTGCTTGTTGCAATGCTACAACAAGTTCTACCGCTGTTGTTCTTTTGCCAACTGCACAATCCGTTCCAAGCACTGCTATTACAGGAATTGAAACCTTATGAATTCGTCCGGTAAAATTATGTAAATGCTTTCTCATCGGAGATTTTCTCATATCATAGATTTGTACATTATAATTATGGGCTTTCTGGACAAATTCTTCATCCTCAGTAAAAAATTCCGGGAGACCATTTATGATGTTCATCCCCTGTTTCATAGCTGAAAAGATAATCCCTCTATCATAATGGTCGAGAAATGCAGTAACCGCTGCAATGCCATAGATGAAGTATTCTGGAACAAAGCCCAGAGTCTCGATGGCATCTTCACTACTTTGGAATATTGGGATTCCATTTTTTATTCCATCAAGAAATTCTCCGGCATCGAGACCGGCTTTTGTACTATCAATAATTCCAAGAATCTGATACTTTTCTGAATGTCTGGCAAGCCCATTCGCAACTTTGCCATCTATCTTTCCAAATTCACCTTCGCAATAGACTAATGATTTCATAGTTTTTCTTTTATATGGTTTGATACTCTTAATATCGCTATTTACTAAGTCTCTTTATTTAACTACAAACTGTGACCAATAAAATTTTGACTGGTTTTGAGAATTTTCAAGTTGGGTTAAGTAACAGATAACTTTAAATACTACTTGCATTTTCTTTTTTAAATTTTTCATTAGCACCATTTTGTAAAGTTATATATTTCGTTTGCAAAATCCTATATTGCAGGTAACGGTTACTGTATGGTGTCGTTGCTATCCCGCAGGGTAGCAATGCACTATACAGAGTGTTACCTGCTTTTATTTCATTTTCTCCCGTTTATCAATTAATTCATGTCTTTTTGTTTGAAACGTGTTGATAGTTTTAAGGGCATCTCTAAAAACTAAAGAGTCAAAATTTACTTGTTTTATATTAGTATAACAGCCTATATGTCAGTTAATTATGTTATATTCGCTCTATGAAAAAGCGATTTAAAAGGCATAAAAGTTTAGGGCAATTCGATGAAGATTTTAGACTTGAAAAACTCACAAAACTTGGTGATCCATTGGTACGATTGAACAAGGGAGTCGATTTTGAAATGTTTAGAGAATTTTTAGAAGAGCATCTCATTAAGGTAACCAAAGGCAAAGGAGGAAGACCACCTTATGATTATGTACTCATGTTCAAGATATTAATTTTACAACGTTATTATAATCTTTCAGATGACCAGTCCGAATTTCAAATATGTGATAGATTGAGTTTTATGAGGTTTTTAAAACTAACCCTTGCTGATGATGTGCCAGATAGTAAGACTATTTGGAACTTTAGAGAACAACTAACGGACTTAGGATTAGTAGAATCCCTGTTTGAATTGTTTTTAAAAGAACTTGAAGCATTGAATTTAGTTGTAAATGAAGGGAAAATAATAGATGCTAGTTTTGTAGAAGTTCCAAAACAAAGAAATAGTAGAGAGGATAACAAAACGATTAAAGAAGGAAGCATACCAGCTTCTTGGGAAGGGAAACCAAATAAGAAGTCGCAAAAAGACACAGAAGCAAGGTGGACAAAAAAGAGAAATCAATCTTATTTTGGATACAAAAATCATGTTAAGGGATGTCAAAAGAGCAAACTCATTACCAAGTATCTTGTTACAGATGCCTCAGTGCATGATTCACAAGCAACAGAAGACTTACTAGACAAAGAAAAAGATGAGGGAGAGGATTTTTATGCTGATAGTGCCTATACTGGAGAAAGCCAAGAAAAAATTATAAGCGAAAAAGGAGTTATAAATAAAGTTTGTGAAAAAGGATATAAGAACAAGCCATTGTCAGATGCTCAAAAAGGAAATAACAAGGAGAAATCAAAAATCAGAGTAAGGATAGAACATATTTTTGGCTTTATGGAAACAAACATGAATGGAATGCAGGTCAAAGTTATAGGAGCAAAAAGAGTTGCGAGTGTAATAGGATTGATGAATTTAACTTATAATATGTTTAGAAAAATTCAATTATTAGAGATTTCTGCAGGATAGCTATGCCCTATTATAAATCTTAAAATCATAATAGACTGAAAATCAGGCAAATATAAATAAAAGTGAAAACCTAATGAAAACTTTAAAAAATTGCAGTTAGAAAATGGCAACCAAAATATGGGGTTTTTAGATATCCCCTAAATGTTTTATAATTATTTGCCGCTGGAATGTATTATCTAAATAAACTGCATTTAGGCAATAATGGCCATCAGGCAAACTATGGGTGGGGATAACCAATGTTTGTTTATTGGTTTGGATTTGAAATACGACCTCCTTGTTTTTGTTATATAGTGTCTCTTAGAAAACACCTTGTTTTGTAACAACTACTGGAAATGTTGCCAGTTATCCGCCAACATTTCTCTAACTTTGGGGTCTAATTTCTATT
>JALSIL010000095.1 GCA_026990095.1 Lysobacterales bacterium | reverse complement strand
GTTTGTTTGATAAAGAACAGGGTTTTTTAGATGTATGGATGAGTCATGGAGATAAGGTGGATGTGATACCACAAGGATTTGTTGCCACTTCAAAAACTGCAACCGCTCCTATCACTTCATTTGAAAACGGTGATGCTCAAATCTATGGTTTACAATTTCATGCTGAGGTGGAGCACACGACTCAAGGGCGGAGGATTTTTGAACGCTTTTTGTTTGGTATTTGTGCTTGCGAAAAACTGTGGAAAACCGATAATATTATCCAAACGCATATAAAAAGCATCAAAAAACAAGCAGGCAATGACAAGGTGTTATTGGGATTGTCAGGTGGTGTAGATTCATCGGTTGTGGCAGCTTTATTGCATCAGGCGATTGGCGATAACCTGGTCTGTGTGTTCGTGGATACGGGTTTATTACGCTATAAAGAGGGCGATCAGGTTATGCAAACCATGGCAGATGACATGGATATTCATGTGATTCGCGTTAATGCGCAAGAAAGGTATTACGATGCACTTAAAGGTGAGGCTAATCCAGAGGAAAAACGTAAAATCATTGGCGGCTTGTTTATCAAAATCTTTGAAGAAGAAGCGCGTAAATTAGACAATGTAAAATGGCTAGCTCAAGGCACAATTTATCCCGATGTGATTGAATCAGCCGCCTCAAAAACAGGCAAATCGCATGTGATTAAGTCGCACCACAATGTGGGTGGTTTACCTGCGGATATGAACTTAAAATTACTCGAACCATTGCGTGATTTGTTTAAAGATGAAGTACGTAAGATGGGTGTGGCATTAGGCTTGCCTAAAGCCATGGTTTATCGTCATCCTTTTCCTGGACCTGGTTTAGGTGTAAGGATTTTGGGTGAAGTGAAACAAAAGTATGCGCAAATTTTAGCCAAAGCCGATGATATTTTTATTACAGAATTGGTAAAGTGGGATTTGTACGATAAAACTTCACAAGCCTTTGCGGTATTTTTACCCGTTAAATCCGTTGGTGTGGTGGGTGACGCTAGGCGTTACCAATACGTGATTGCTTTGCGAGCTGTTGAAACAATTGATTTCATGACTGCCAGATGGGCACATCTACCCTATGAATTTTTAGAACATGTTTCTACACGCATTATCAATGAGATAGATAAAGTTTCTCGTGTGGTTTATGACATCTCATCCAAACCACCTGCGACTATTGAGTGGGAATGATTGAAAAGTAAGGCCTTACAGCAATACCTTAGCACCTATGCTGAAGTTGAGTCTCTACAACTTCAGCATTTTAGCAATTCATGCGATTACGTTGTTGTTATTCCCCTTTGTCGCGAAAAATACAATTTCCTTGACTCTGTTTTTAGGTCAATAAAAGACAACTGTTTAATTATTCTGGTGGTAAACTCTCCTATTGGTCAGAATGACTGGCAACAAGAAAATCAATTATTAATCGATTATCTGCACGAGAATTGTTTGTCTCAAGATTGCGTTAGTAATAATATTAAACTGTTAAAATATAATGAGTTGCAGGATATTTTATTGGTGGACAGAAATTCTGATGGATTGCAAATCAACCCAAAACAAGGCGTGGGCTTGGCGAGAAAAATCGGGGCAGATTGTGCTTTGTCCTTATATGCTCAAGGATTAGTTGAATTTCCATGGATATTTTCAACCGATGCGGATGTGGTTTTGCCCAGGAATTATTTTTCGCAGATTAAATCCCTTAAAGAGGCAAATTCGGCTGTTGTGTTGGACTTTAAACACATAACTCAGGGGCGTGAACTTTCTCAATTTCAATTTTTATACGACTTTAAAATGCGTTATTATTTAGCAGGGATTCAATGGGCTCAAGTTGGTTATAATTACATTCCGCTAGGCAGTACTTTGATTGCTTCAATGGAGTCGTATGCACAAGTCCGTGGGTTTCCCAAAAGAAATGCAGGAGAAGATTTCTACTTATTAAATAAGCTGGCAAAAGTCAAACCTATAAAATATAAAATAGATAATTGTGTTATTCAAATCCGTTCACGGTTTTCAGATAGGGTTCCATTTGGTACAGGTCCAGCACTTTTGAAAATTAGTCGTCTTGAGGATTGGAGTGATTATGGTTATTACAATCCTCAATGCTTTATTTATTTAAAATTATGGAAAGAATTTTTGGATTCCTTATGGAAGCAAGGACAGTTAACTATTATAAAACCAAAAGATGCTTTTTTACAAAAACTATACCATTTTTTTAATTGCCAAACGGTTTTTTCAAAAAGCCAAAAACAGATTAGCTCAAACCGTAGATGGCAACAATTTATTCATCAATGGTTTGATGCATTTAAGATATTAAAAGCCGTGCATTTTTTTGATAAAAAGTTTGAACGATTGGATTATAAGAGGTTGTTAAAAGATGACGCATTTGTTAAAGTGAGTGATTCGAAACTTAACTTATTTATAAAAGACCATGACACGATTTAAAGTCGCATTAATTCATCTTTCTATAAGCATAATAGTCATTGGCTTATTTATTGGAATTGTATTTTTTATTTGGTACCCAAAGCCTTTGTATACCATTGCTCATGTTGTAGAGCCTTTGAAACTATTAGTCTTAATTGGCATAATAGTAGGGCCTGCATTAACATTTATAGTTTTTAGTAAGAAAAAGTCATTAAAACATCTGCGGATTGATTTATCGTTGGTTGTCTTGTTGCAAATCTGTGCATTGAGTTATGGTATTTATTCAATCTATAACGGGCGTTCATCGATTATAGTATTTGCAGAAGGGCGATTTAATTACTTAGTTGAGAGGTATGCTCACGAAGAACAGTTAAAATCCAAGGAACTTAAAACAAGTTTCTTTTCAAAACCAAAGCTGGCATATATTCCTCAATTAAAAACTGATATTTATGAATCCTATGCAGATATGTTGCCATTGACTGATTTTAGCATTATAGAGTCCTCTGCATTATCCGTTGAAAGCATGATGAACAAATTTAAAAGCAAAAGCAGTGATATTCAAGCATTTGTTAAGAAATATCCAGAAGACGAGTTGTTCTTTATAACTCTGGATAGAGACATGGCCATAAACTATATTGTTTTTTCAAAAACGAGAAATCAAATCATTGATGAGCTTAAATTTTAACAACAATGAAAATAAATCAGCCCAAAACAGTATCAGCCTTACGAGGGTGGCAGTGGATAAATCAAGGTTCACGGTATTTTTTTGCTTACAAAAGTCAATGGTTTCTCACCTTAATGCTATTGTTTTCATTCACTTTCTTTTTGTTTGCATTGTCACCGCTGTTTCAGCTTATCCTTGTTGTTGTTTTTCCTTTAATTACCGCAGGACTGGCAATGGCATGTGCTGATATTGAGAAAGGAATGAACATGTCTTTTGCCTATTTGGTTAAAGCTAAGGATAATTCAAATCGAATGAATATATTTCGCTACGGATTACTCGTCATTGTCTTAATCATTTTTGCTCAAATATTTAGTTCTTTATTACTAAGTCTATTGGGCGTTTCTAATCAAGAAGTGATGGACGCAGTAACACTTCTCAAGAAAAGCGATGAAATTACTTTTACACTAATATTGTCATCGCCTGTGTTGTTTAAATTTGTCACCGTTAACTTGTTATTTTTATTGCCTGTAATGGCAGTTAATCAGGTGGCTCCTGTGTTGTTATCATTCAGTTCAATAACGGCATTAGAAGCATTGAAATTAAGTGTCTATGCTGTCTATAAAAACCTATCTGCTTTTGTCCTATATGCTCTGGTTTTTGTTGTTTTTATTGCCTTTGTTGTTTTGTTCTTAAAGTTGGTGGTTGCCGTATTAGTGGTGATATTTGGAGAGAATTCTAAGGTCGCTTTGTTAGTTTACATGGGTTTGTTTATGCTGAGCATTATCTCTTTAACTGCATTGTCTTATTGCTCTTCTTTTGTTATTTTTAAAGATTTGTTTACTGGAGAGAATTAAATGGTTTTACTTTATACTCCCGAGCTTGAACTTGGAAAAATGATGCCTGATTTCAATTTATTGGGCGTTGATAATCAGTATTGGAACAGAGAAAAATGCATGGGAGAAAACGGTTTGGTGGTCATGTTTATCTGCAACCATTGTCCCTATGTTAAATCCATTCAAGATGTGCTTGTTAACGATGCACTTGCAATGAAAAAATTTGGTGTCAATGTTGTGGCTATTATGTCTAATGATGTTAATGATTATCCAGAAGATTCTTTTGAAAACATGCAAAAGGTTGCCAAAGACAAAAACTATCCTTTTCCTTATTTATTGGATGAAACCCAAGAAGTTGCAAAAAACTACAAAGCTGTGTGTACGCCTGATATATTTGGTTTGGATAAAAAAGGAAAGCTTCATTACCGTGGTAGGCTTGATTCGGCAGGAAGAGAACGCAGTGATAAAGAACTGCCTCGCGACTTAGTAAATGCTATGCAAGAATTGGTTGATAATGGTAAAATTAGTACTCAACAAATCCCAAGTATGGGATGTTCAATTAAGTGGATTAACGAATAATTTATGACAAAGCAATACCAATCAAGTGACATTGAGGTCTTATCAGGACTGGATCCTGTCAAACGTCGTCCTGGGATGTATACCGATACTTCAAGGCCAAATCATCTCATCCAAGAAGTGATTGATAATTCGGTGGATGAAGCCTTAGCAGGGTATGCAAAAAACATTAAAGTGAGCTTGCTAGAAGACGGTTATATTGAAGTCTCTGATGATGGTCGTGGCATGCCTGTTGACATTCATCCCGAAGAAGGCGTCTCAGGTGTTGAGTTAATTTTGACCAAATTACACGCAGGTGGTAAATTTTCGGATAAAAACTATGCTATTTCTGGCGGTTTACATGGAGTAGGGGTTTCGGTTGTTAAT
>JALSIL010000094.1 GCA_026990095.1 Lysobacterales bacterium | reverse complement strand
ATAGTGGCTTGAATACGTTGTTGAAATTTGCCATGACCAAATTGTACTAAAGAGTATTCGTTTAATCGTAACCATGGAATACCGCGAGCTTCAGCGGCTTTTACTATTGAAGCCGTTGAAGGGCCGAGTTCCTTTCGTTGGGCAAAACGAATAAAAGTGGTTTTTTCGTCCTCAAAATCAAAATCATCATCAATGACATCTTGCAGTTGTGATTGTAATTCACCAGGCATTAAAGAGTAGAGCAGTTGTCTAGCAATTCGGGCGGCCTCTAATCCAACATCGCGTTGTTTGTATTGGAATACCATATTATAACAACCCTTTTGTCCTTCAATTGAACGGGTTTTACCAAACGTGACGTCCGAACCTGCCATGTTTTGCAACTCTAAAGTTGCGTGCTCTAAGACATGCCCCATCCATGTGCCATCGTCTTCACGTAAGCGACGAATAAACCCGCCTTCGACACCATAAGAACAGCCATGTTCTTTTAAGCCGGGTAAGCTTTGGATTAAACCATTAATAAATTCATCACCAATTTTAGCCGATGGCCATTGTTCTAAAATGCCCAAATCCAATTGCTGCCTGATTACAGGAAAATGGGCGTATAAATTTGGTCCAACATAAACATTGGTTGATAATATTTTCATTCTTTATTTCTCTCTCTTTATTGTTGCTAAGCTGTTTCTCTTAATGTTTCTTTACTCCGCAAATGCTTCCCGCGTATTGATATCGTATTTTGCACCTTCACCCAATACATGTACAGTCATACCAATCAAAGTGAGGTTTTCCCTGTGGCGAGCGTCATGCATGGAAGAATGGGTTAAACGAGCAGGGTCAACAACGGTAATACTGCCTGCACCCACCACTTCAAAAATACCTTGTGGATTAATAAAGGCAGCGGTGTCTTCATCAATACCAATTCCCGATATAAAAGGATTGTAGGATAGAGCTGTCATTAATCGTCCAATTCTATCGCGTTGCCTAAAGTGTTGGTCAACAATGAGTTTGTTGGTTAACCCCAGCCCCGGAGCCATGGTTGCCCCATCTTCTGTTGGTGTAGGGCCGGCTTTTCCGCCTGCTATCATGTGTTCGGTAACAATAGCAGCACCAGCGGATGTACCCGCAACGTGAATCCCATTTGCATTGAGTGAACGAATAAGTTTGGCAACGGGTGTTCCTCCCAAAATTGTGGACAAACGCAATTGATTTCCACCAGTAATAAAGATACCCGTAGCCCGTTTTAACTTGCCTTGGATGCGGTCTTTAAAACAATCTTCACGTTCATCCACTCTTATGTACATGGCTTTGCCGCCAAGGCGTTCAAAAATTTCCACGTATCGTGGCCCAGTATCAGCCAGTTGTGAAGCCGTTGGGATAATTAAAATCTTGGCTTTTTTGCCACCTGATAATTCCCAAAACTTGCTTAGAATCGTCAGGTCATTTTCTTTGTCTTCAGCACCGCCAATTGGAATTATCCAACCACGGTCTACGTTTTGTACAGCTTCTGCTGGGCACATATATTTTCCTCTTATAAATTTTTATATTTCCGTAAATAGAAATTCCACCTAATTCACGGCAATTTTATTGTTCAAAACTACCTTTTTTAATGGTTTTATAATTCTTTTGATGCCATTTTCCTAATGCCATCACGGATTCTATTTTATTTTCATTATCCAATATGATTAAGTCGGCATCTTTGCCAACTTCAAGTGTTCCTTTGTTAGTTAAGCGTAATAATTTTGCCACATTGCTGGTAAATACTGGCATGACTTCATCCAATTTATAGCCTTCATCCAATAATTCTTTAAGTGTATTACTCAGTAATGTGCAACGACCATAGTCCAAATGCAGCAATTCACCTTGTGCATCAAAATGCGGCAAACAACCACCGCCATCAGATGAAATAGTGAACTTTTCTCTATTAAAGCCACCTTTCATGTAAATTCTAAAGGATTCGGCTGCGGAATATTCGTCATCACTATCGGTAGCAGGAAAAGCAGTGACGTCAATGTTAATACCACGCTTTGTGAGTTCACAGGCTTGCTCGAATAATGGAATATTGCGATTGCAATGAGTTGGATTTAAAACGCGTGCTGGTATTTCGGTTTCATCGAGTAATTTTTCTATCAAATCCAATTTACGAGAACCATCACCTAAATGAAAATGCACAATACCCGCTTTACCTGTCATGAGTCCAGCCACATGCACATCACCTGCGATGCGAGCGATTTCATCAAAAGTTGGTTGCGAGGAACGGTGGTCAGAGATAGCAAGTTCTCCCACGCCAATAATCGGTTCAACATGAACCATGTCTTTGCGAACACTGCCAGTTAATGTTGATAAAGGAATGTGATAACCGCCTGTATAACACCAAGCACTTAAGCCTTCTTCGCGCAGTGCATAAACCTGAGCAATAACTGATGAGGTATTGCGTGTGGTGTCATCTGTTCCAAGCAAACCAATGACCGTTGTGACACCTGCTTTTGTGTATTGCGATAAATGCAGAGCAGGGACTTTGGTTTTAAATCCAGCCTCTCCACCACCGCCTGTAATGTGAGCATGGGCATCAATAATGCCAGGAACAACTCTTTTGCCAGCAAAGTCATGGTCGCTTGCAAGTAAATTTGAATCAATCACAATTTCTTTTGTGCTGATTTCAACAATTTTTCCAGCCGCAACCAAGATATTACAAACACCTTTACTGTTAGGCGAATAGAGAGTGACATTATTTAATCGATGAAGCATTTCTGAAATGGTGTATGGTAAAATGTTATGTTACAACAAGCAGAAATTGAACTCTAGGAATTTTAGTTAAATCTTAATGATGAATTGGTTTTTACCCAAATCATAATATAACTAAGAAATCAATTTACCTGTCTTAATAATTAGGTACTAGTATTATTACATAATAAAGCGATATTATCTAGCTAGGTTAAAATAACTTAATTGATATAAAAATTTCCATTAAACACTATTTTTACTTGCAATGTCGATAGTATTACTATTATAATTGCGTGCATAAAATATTTACGGCTTAGAATGAAGAGTTTACCTATACAAATTGAAATGAATTCAGAGTTATACTCTAAAAATCCTGATTCATCTGAACTGGGACGAAAAATCATTAATAAAAGTATTGAGTTAATTTATAACATTGGATTTGAAGCATTTACTTTTAAAAAATTAGGTGCGGTTATCCATTCACCTGAAAGCTCTATATACCGATATTTTGACAATAAACATTCCTTGTTGTTGTACTTGACTAGTTGGTATTGGACTTGGACGGAGTATCAATTGGTTTTTGTTACAACAAACGTAGCCTCACCTTATGTGCGACTAAGAAAATCTATAGACTTATTAACTAAACCGGTGGTAGAGGATAATGAAATAACATTTGTTAATGAGGTTTTGTTGTCTGAAATAATTTTTTCTGAGTCAATCAAGGGATACCACACCAAAAATGTAGATGAAGAAAATAAAAAGGGTTTTTTTAAAGCTTATAAGCGCGTTGTAAAGCGTGTGAGTGAAATTGTTTTAGAGATTGATGCAGATTTTCAGTATCCACATATGTTGATTTCAACAGTGATAGAAGGGGCTCACCACCAGAAATATTTTACGGAGCATTTGCAAGCATTAACTGATATAAGTAATGAAGAAGATTCCATTACAAAATTCTATACCAAACTGGTATTTAACTTTTTACCAAGAGAAAAAACATGAAAAATTATTTTGATTTTAGCCATTTAAGAGGCGATATATTTGGCGGTATAACCGCTGGGGTTGTGGCACTGCCGTTAGCACTTGCCTTTGGAGTAAGTTCGGGACTAGGGCCCAGTGCGGGTTTGTACGGAGCTATTTTTGTTGGCTTCTTTGCTGCTCTTTTTGGAGGCACGAATACACAGATTTCTGGTCCAACTGCACCCATGACAGCCATCAGTATGGTGGTTATTGCTGGAATTTTGGCAGGTTTTGAGGGTGATGTCAACAAAGCTTTGCCAGTTATTTTAATGGTGTTTTTGCTAGCAGGGTTGATGCAAATTGGGCTTGGTTTCTTGGGGCTGGGGAAATATATTAAATATATTCCGTATCCAGTCGTTTCAGGCTTTATGACCGCCATTGGGGTTATCATTCTTGTGACTCAAATTTTACCAGCAGTTGGTTACTATCCAAAAGAGGACATGGCTTTTGTTGAAAAATTTAAGCCTTACGCGGAGGAGTCTATTTTAGATGGTATTTTAAAGGACGAAGCTGGTGAAGGAATCATGGTTCTAGAAACTTTCGAGGAAACTATTAAGAGGGCTGCAGAAATAACACCAGAACAAATATTACAAGAGTCTCAATCATTGGCAAATACAGCTTCATCTGGAGTAATTGGTTCTCTCAAAGTTTTGCCGAACGCATTGGCAAGTATAAACTGGATAGAATTGATTTTAGCTCTCTCAACTGTTTTCATAGTATTTGGGTTTAAGCGGATTACCAATAAAATTCCGAGTGAACTTGTCGCATTACTTGTCGTTACAGGAGTTGCCTACGGTTTTGGTTTAAATTATCGCCCAATTGAGGAAATCCCAAGTGGATTGCCTGTTTTACATACTGGGATATTTACAGAGTTTAGCTTAAGTACTCTTTCTCCTTATATATTTACTGCCTTGACATTGGCTCTTTTGGGTGCCATTGATTCCCTGTTAACTTCTACAGTAGCAGATAATATGACAAAAACAAAACACAACTCTAATAAAGAGCTAGTTGGGCAAGGTATTGGTAACTCAATTGGTGCTATGTTTGGAGGTCTTCCTGGAGCAGGTGCAACTATTCGCACAGTTGTCAATATAAATGCTGGTGGTAAAACCCGTATCTCAGGTATGA